>JBEVEQ010000183.1:0-4336 GCA_040512715.1 Paenisporosarcina sp.
TCACTCCGTATCATGGGTACTCCTCATTAAAATCAACTTTTTCATTATTGCGCTTGTCGGTGGAATCGTCGCCATGTATTTTTACATGAAACATTCACCTCATATCGGTGGAATTAGTGCAACGCTTTTTGTCATCCTTAGTCAACTGTATCTCGGTCATATGACTCTTACAATTAACGGATTCTTTGTCTTGCTGCTTGCATACTTGACGGGCTATGGGGGCAGTCTTATATACTCAAGACAACTAGCTCACAAAAAATTTCGGTAAATTAATCAACATAAAAACCATCCATGCCGTTTACAAAGGTATGGATGGTTTTTAAATTCATAATCTTTTGATAATAGAAAAGAGCGATTGAACTTAAATGTTCGTCCGCTCCCTCAACCTCATTTTTATATTTGGTTATTAAGGCCACATTCCTAAAATCAATCCGATAATTGTAAATGTGATGATATGATAACCTGCATTAATAAAAAATAGCTTTAATGATTTCCTCTCAAACAAGTAAGTTATTCCCATTGCAGTTGCCACCCATAATAGACCAACTAGAAACCCTGTAGTTGCACCATCCATAGCTTCACTTTCAGAACCTAGAATTAAAGCAAGCACAAAAGAAATAATGAAAGAGAATATAAATGAACCACCAAAAATAATGGCCATATTTCCACTCTTTAATTTTTCTTCATTAAAACCATTTTCAATCATCCAAGCCTTTGCAAATAAAACTGAATACCAAAGACCTCCGATTACAAACGCTGATAATGCAGCTACGAAAACAGCTACATAATGTATTGAATCCCACGATTGTGAAAAATCCATTCCCCTACCCCTTTCATACTCCCCTAAAAATATAGAACTTTTCTCTTGTAAAACATGCCACTATAAATAGAATTGCCATGACAGGTATTAACCCTCTTTTCAATCATAAAACATCCTTTCCTTATCTCATAATTTGTATATTAATGGTAACATAGTTTCACTAGTCTAATTATAAAATACCTATATCTTCTAGCTATTAAGCTTCGTTAACTTTTACTGTTGATATTAATAGAGAGAGAGGGTATCTACAATTTCAGCTGCCTCTACATCAAATCTCTTCAAAACAACTAAGAGGTTCTCTTACTTGGTGGCTTTACGTTATATGGACTACAATAGTAAGAACAAGTAAGGTATTCCTGTTTATGAAAGGTTGTTACATATATGAAACCAGTTAACAATATAACCGATCTGATTGGCAATACGCCTGTTGTCAGACTGAATAAGATAGTGCCAGAGGGTGCAGCGGAAGTTTATGTGAAATTGGAAATGTTCAATCCAACTAAGAGTGTGAAAGACCGTGCAGCTAATAACATGATTAAAGTAGCTGAAGAACAGGGTTTGATTCAACCTGGCGATACGATTATCGAGCCTACTAGTGGCAATACAGGTATTGGACTTGCAATGGTAGCAGCCGCAAGAGGTTACCAAGCTATTCTTGTTCTGCCTGACAATGCCACACAAGAGCGAATTAATCTGTTAAAAGCATTTGGAGCTGAAGTGGTGTTAACGCCAAATGAGGATAAAATGCCTGGAGCTATTAAAAAAGCGCTTGAATTAAAAGAAGAGATTCCAAATAGTTTTATTCCCCAACAATTCGAAAACACAGCGAATCCGGATATCCACCGAACGACAACGTCATTAGAAATTCTGGAGCAAATGAATGGCGAGTTGGATGCTTTCATAGCTACAGCTGGAACTGGTGGGACTATCACTGGTACAGGAGAAACGTTGAAAGAAAAAATCCCTGGATTATATATTGCAGTTGTAGAACCAAAAGGATCTCCTGTATTATCCGGAGGAAAACCGGGTAAACATAAACTCGTTGGTACTAGCCCCGGTTTTATTCCTGATATCTTAAATACAAAAATATATGATGAGATTATGCAAATCGAAGATGATGACGCAGTGGAGATTTTTAAGAAACTGGCACGTGAAGAAGGTATTTTCGTTGGTCCTTCTGCAGGCGCCGCCGTATATGCAGCCATAGAAATCGCCAAACGTTTAGGTATAGGAAAAAAAGTATTGTGTATCGCTCCTGACACAGGCGAACGCTACTTGAGTATGAATTTGTTTGATTAAGAATTTTATAGATTGCAAAAAGACTGCTACCTCTATTACCGAGGAGCAGTCTTTTTGCAATTATTTAATTTCATACATTGAGATTTTTCATAACTGCCATTTCCTTACCGAATCGATCTCCATTATCGACAAATCCTAAACTTGCGTATAAATTATGTGCTCCCTTGTTATCAGGGTGATAACCGACGACCAATTTTTTTATGTTTGGTATTTTAGACATCTCTGAAATCATTAACTTCGTTGCAGCTTTCCCTATACCTTTCCCTTGATATTCTTTATCTACCCTTATTCGATAAATCCAATTTCCTTCAAGCTCTTCTTGAACAGAATTGTACATTAAAAAACCGACTACTTTTTCTTCAAAATATATTGCATATGGTTTTAATGTTGGTTCGAACTTTGACTGAGCAATCGATACAGCATTTGACTCTATGTATTTTGCTTGACTAGGTTCAACTTCTAATCCACAGCAGTCGTACCAGTTTTCCGCATTTAGTTCTTCGATTTTTACATGATCAAAATTCATAAATAGTCCCCTTTTTTGTAAACATTTACTTTGAGTATTTAATGGATTGAATCACTACTGGTATTAATAATATGGAAAGAAATCCTCCAGCAAGTGATAGTGTTGCGTAACTCGTTTGAGCGACAACCATCCCTGAAAGTCCTGCCCCAGACGCTCCAGCTAATGCAACTAAAACATCTAGCGTTCCTTGAGTTTTCGCACGATTGGATAAATTAGTTGAGTCCACGATTAGCGCTGTCCCACTTATTAATCCAAAGTTCCATCCTAGACCGAGAAGAGCAAGTGAAGTAATCATGACGAATAAAGAGCCCCCAGAAGCGAAAGCAGCTCCAATTCCTGCTGACATTAACGTAACTCCAGCAGCTATTGTCATCGTCAGTCGACCAAATCGATCCACGAGTACACCAGTAATCAGTGATGGTAGATACATCGCAGCTACATGGATACTGATAACCATTCCTACAGCATTCAAACTATGTCCATGGTCTCTCATATGTACAGGCGTCATTGTCATAATGGCAACCATCACAACTTGGGTAATGACCATGACGGTTGCTCCTAAAGCTATACCTGATCTATTGCCAGAAGGCGTCCCTTCATTCACCTCAGTACTAGTTCCCCTTTTCTCGTCTTGTGCTTCAGCAATAAATTTAGCAACGATTAAAGGATCAGGGCGAAGTAACAATAAAAGCACAAAACCAGCAACAATGAATGCGAATGCTGCTAAAATGAATGGACCGGCTAAGGTAGGAACGCCGATTGATAAGGCAAAATTGCCCATGACTCCAACCAGATTTGGTCCAGCAACTGCGCCAAGAGTAGTTGAAACCATTGCGATACTAATTGCTTTTCCTCGCTGTTTTACATTTGCTAAATCAGTACCTGCATACCGTGCTTGCAAATTAGTTGAAGTCCCTGCACCGTAAATTAATAAAGCAGCAAAAAATAGGAGTACGTTGTTGTTGAATACTGCGAATATGACACCAATTGCTCCTAATCCCCCTGCAAAAAAACCTGACGCAAGTCCAATTCTACGACCAAAACGTTGGGATAAACGGCCAACAGTTAAAGCTGCACCAGCCGAACCGAGGGTCAATATTGCAATTGGCAATCCAGCAAATCCGTCAGTCCCCAGCATATCTTTAGCAATAAGGGCTCCGACAGTAATTCCTGCTGCAAGACCAGCTCCTCCAAATATTTGGGACATGACCACAATCCACAAAGTTCTTTGATAAAGCTGTTGTTGTTTCTCTGGTGAATCCACGTAACTCTGAAAATTGTCTGGCTGTTGTGACATGTTTGAACTCCTTTTCAAATGAAAAAACTATGTATATATTTATTAATCAGTATATCTCTCAATACATTAAATGAGTACGTCTCATATTACTCTTTGACTTATGGTTCTTTTATAAATAAATGGTTGATTTCCATTTCTGCGGACTCTTTCCGGGGGGCACGGCTTCAGCCGCTTCCTTCGCGATGCTCAGTCCAGGGTCTTCATCTCGTGCTTATTCCCCTTGGAGTCGCCGCTACAATTTCAATCAACGAAAATCGTATCAAAATATAAAATATAATTGTGTACGTTTTTTTATATAAATATATGTTAAAATTTCTTTTCTTTGTTAAAGTCAAAACCGACCTCAAGTTTGAGGTCGGTTTTCTTTTTCGTTATGCACAATGAGTAGGCGTTG
>JBEVEQ010000200.1:0-4573 GCA_040512715.1 Paenisporosarcina sp.
TTCACGTTGTTCTTGTTTATTCGGTAAATTCAACAATAAATCCGGATCTTGCTTCGTTCGTCGCATTAAAAATGGACGAATCTTCGCGCGCAATTTCCGTTTATGTTCTTCTGACTCATCACGTTCAATTGGGGCAATAAAACTTTCTTGAAACTTACGGAAATTACCTAAATAGCCTTTATAAATAAAATCGAAAATGGCCCAAAGCTCAGATAATCGATTTTCAACAGGTGTACCTGTTAGAGCTAAATGGTGGGCACCTTTCAGTTTTCGAATCGCACGTGATTGCTTTGTATGCATATTTTTAATGTTTTGTGCTTCATCAAGTGTAACACTTGCCCAAGTCACTTCACTTAATGATTCAGCATCTTGAGAAGCGGTTCCGTATGTCGTCAGAACAACATCAGGATTTATCTGCTCAAGCTCAGAGGCAAAGGATTCATCTTTTGAACGCAGCTGACCATAATGGACATGGACACGTAAATCAGGTGCAAAACGTGCCAATTCTTTTTGCCAATTTCCTAAGACGGAAGTTGGACAAATAATAAAGGAAGGCTCATGAACTGATTGAGTGCGATGGATATGCAGCAAATAGGCGATGAGTTGGACTGTTTTTCCTAGACCCATGTCATCAGCTAGACATACGCCAAATCCTTGCTCACGCATAAAGACAAGCCAGTCAAATCCTTGTTGTTGATAAGGTCTCAATTCTGTTAATAAAAGAGGAGAGACTGTTGTAGTTGGTAACCCTTTTTTATCTTGTAATTGCTCCAAATATCTTTGCAAGGACTGTGTTAATTCAAACTGGAATAGTGGATCTTCCTCTTCTTCTAAGTCGTCCGGATTTAATGTTAATTCTTCAGGTAATTCTCGGAACAATAATTCTTTAACGGTCCAATTCTCAGATTCAGTTTGATCCATTAAAGCTCTAATTTCATGCATCCAGGTGGAATCAATTCTAAACCATTCATTTCCTACACGTATAAATTCACGATTCTCATCCACCATTTGCTTAAACTGATCTTCTGAAATCTTTTGGCCATTTAATGAAAAATGCCAATCAAACGTCAGGATTTCGTTTAATCCAGCAGTTGTTTTAAATGAGGTCGTGTTGGCATTGGATTTGACTCGAAGCTTGGATTCCTTAACTGCTTTCAACCATGAAGGTAAAATTACATCGAAACCTAATGCCTGCAACCGAGCAGCATCGTCACGCAAAAATGCGCGGACATCTAAGTCAGATAAACTTTTGGATAAAAATTTGTTTGACTCAGCTTTTATATTTAATAAATCAATCATTTGCTCTTGAGTACTTTCGATAAAAGGTCCATACTCTTTCCATTTATCCGGCAAAGCTTCCACGATATCCGCTTGTTTCTTTCGGAATGGTGGTGTCCAGTGAACTGAGCTCTTTTTACCCCTTACTACTGTCTCAAGTAGCCAATCCTCAGATAATGATTCGGGTTCACTTAATCGAATAGCTACAAGTACATCAGAATGTTGGTTTTTTGATTTAATCGGCCATCCACCTTGTTTAAAAAACGGTAGCAAACTAGGGATGTCGTTCATTGTTAACCCTGAGCCGTAAAGCTTCTGTTGAATAGCGCGTGATAAAACAAATTGTCCTGAATCGGATAATTTTGGATAATCAATCACTAAGCGATTTTCATCGAGCTTAATGAAATCCCATAAGTTTTCATCATTCCACGCACTAGCAGTTTGTTCAAGAGAACTAAGTAAATCTTGATCGGTCGGAGAGTGGCCATTAATTTGGACAAAAGGATGTTTTGTTTCACTAGAGAACATTTCAATCATATCTAGAGCTGTAAAATGGGCAGCTTCATCTTGGTGCAATCCGTAAAAGGATGGCTCATGTCGAAATGTTAGAAATGGAACCCATTGCTCCACAAATAATCGCATACCTTCTTCGTTGTATGCGTGAATTGTAAAAGTTCCCTCATCACTTGTCTCAATGGAAATATGAAGTTGTTTTAAGAAAGGTGATACACGAGAAGGATTTTCTGTCATAGTGTTAAGTTTCCTTTCTGTATCTCTTCTTGTAATGCACGTAATCGTTTATATTTTGATTGAATTTCATGAACGTAAGAATTCCAATAATCGACTTTACCGCTTTTCTTCGCAGCCGCTTTCATCTTCTTCCAAATGCGAACAGCTTGTTTATAACTATGGCGATTTCTTTCACGTACTTCTTTTATGGCTAATACATGATAAAGAGGCAAAGTGCTTTCAGGCGATTCTTGAATGACTGTTTTCATGCCACACGATTCAGCGTAATCCATTGTTGATGAAAATCTATGATGTAGGGCAACCCAGTCATCATAACGCTGTTGATCAATTAAAAAATCTGAGTACGCACGCAAACCAAAGGAACCAAATTGCCAAAATAGTTCTTCACGTTGACTTTCTGGCATCTCAATTTGTTTGTATAAACCATAAAGTTGAGAAATAATTTGTGATCGATTCCAAGGTGAAAAACTTGAATGGACGAAGTCATGAATATACGGACGAATAGCTGTAAGCAGGATATGCAAGGAATCGGTGTCATTTAACGATTCAGCAAGCTTGGCTACATAAATCCATTCCACTAGTTGTGAGGATTCAATTTGGTCTACAAGAGTTTGAAGAGATTCCTTTTTTTGAAGAAGGACATAAAATAGACCTAAATATAGAGTGAAATCAATTTGATTTGATTCAAAAAATACCAATTCATTTTCACGCATTTTTTTCTCCGTAAATAAATGTTCCCAAAAAAGTCGTACTAACTGAAAACGTAACGCAAACAATCCATTTGAATTTTGTGCAATTTCTCTTATTTGATTGGCAAGAGAATCATAAAACGGATCTGCAGCAAATAAGCGTGGTTTATTTGCAAGAGATTGAATTTCGTGTTGAATGTTTTCAATCTCTGTTTGGATAGTTGTACGGAGATGTTGCAATTCAGTTTCTTCGATTTGAGTCATTAAAATACGTAATAGAACTGTACTTGTGAAAAGACGGTAAAGAGGCTGCCATTCACGTTCAAACGGTGTGAATTTTTTGATTCTTTGTTGAATGTTAAGAATGGAATAGTCGATACGAAATCGTTCTTTCCAATTTGAATCAGCAGATACAGCATGGAAAGTAGCTTCAACAATCGCTATCCAGCTCTCGGGTGTTCGTTCGTTTGCTAGTAATGACAATTGTTCCGTTTTTTTAAGACGCCATTGCTGAAGCCATTCTGATAATGATGATTTTTGCTGATACAAACTAAAAATGACGGCTAATCTGTGTCTACAAAAGTCGTCAGCAGGACAAGAACAAAATGAAGCTTCCTCTGTTATTAGAAGGCGAACCTGCACGGGAACTACATCTTGCACTAAACCGTCAATGCGGTGGTTATAAGGGTCGTAATTGGTAACTTTAATAGCCCCATTGCGAACAATAAAGGCGGCACGTCGGACAAGCTCCTCATCTTCCGAATGAGAAGGATGCAACGTTTCATATATTGTCGCCATCCATCGCTCTAATTGCGATTGATAACGTACGGTTAAATTAAATAAGGATTGGGTCAAAGATAACATCTCCAAAAAAAAACTTTCCTTTCATTATACGGCTAAAATGGTGCATCCGTAAATGAATGAGGAAAGAATTAGCGTTGAAGAGCAATAAATGATTTTAACATTTGAATAAAAGGTTCTTGTTTATCTGCAGGTAGTTCATTAAAAACATGGAAATATTGAAAATAAATTGGATGGCTATAATAAAGCTCCAAGATATGATCGGTTGAAAACTCATCATAGGTATCTGATTTTTCTTTAGCTATTGGAAGATTTCTTGAAGTTATTTCTTCTGGATTGAAAAGTGCATTTACAAAGACTTCTTTTGGGATTCCATAAATTTTGCACATATTGACAAACATTTTAATAGAAATTTGTGCATTATTATTTTCGTATTTTGACAAAGTTGAAGGAGCTATACTCAGCTCTTTAGCTGCATCTATTTGACTCATACCAGACATCTCTCGATACTGATGAATTAATTGATAAATTTCCATTATATCTCCACCTTTAAAACAAACCATACAAAAAACAATGGCCTAAAAAAGCAAAGTTGAAGAAACGGAAATTCTAATTTCTGCAATGGAAATTCTATATTAGAAATTAGAGACGCATGGTATAATAAAAATGACAAATATTATGATATTTGTTATTAATTTACTTATAACCTATACCGTGGAAAGGTTGATTGTATGCCCTCACTTTGAAGTGCAATTACCGGGATTAAAAAAGAATTCCAACATTAATCGGTTTGGACGACAAGAGTTCCTTGTTTATGTAACACCACGAGGAAAGAAAAAATCAACGATAGTACAATGTAGCGGAAATGGAAAAGCGTTAATAAAAAGGATTTCTTTTGATTGTTGTGAGATTGTTAATGTGGAGATTGATTTTATCAACAGCATTTGTTCTTTTGAAAGTAATTCAAAATTAGATGATCAAATTCCTGCCTTACTAAAAAATATTTTAAGTGGATTTTTAATTCAATATCATTCTGAATCTATTGCGTTTTTTAC
>JBEVEQ010000208.1:0-4012 GCA_040512715.1 Paenisporosarcina sp.
TGTTTTTTCTTATACTGATATCCATAAACTTATATTTGAAAATCAGTATATAAAAAAAGCCGCATTCAATTGGAATGCAGCTGTTTTGTGCCATAGAAAAGAAAAAATAGGCAAAAGTAGCCGCACTTCCTCACGCCAGTATTATCTGGATCGAGTGTTAAGGGATCGGAGCGAATGCTCTCATCTCAGCCAATAAATAGCACCCCTAGTGCAGGAATCGTATGCAGTTTTATGTATGTTTCAGAACGGCTTCATTGTAGCTTCCTAAACTTAACTTGTAAACAATAGAATAAATTTGTTGCATAAAATGGTTGTCTGTTCTATATTATATATAACAAGTCTGTTCTATTATTAATAGAACAATGGAGGGTCGCTTATGTTTATTGAAATTGAAACAAATTCGGTCGTGCCGATTTATTTACAATTAGCTCAAGCCATTATCGAAGGAGTTGCGAAAGGCGAGTTAAAGCCAGGTGATTCCATGCCGTCAGTTCGCGCCTTCGCTGCTGACCTTGGCATGAACATGCATACGGTGAATAAAGCCTATCATTATTTAGAAGAGAAGGAATTTATTCAGATTGTGCAGAAGAAAGGAGTATTCATTCATGAAAATGGGGTGCGAAATGCATCATCTTCTGACAGAGAACGACTGCAGAAAGATTTACGACCAATTGTCGCTGAAGCACTATGTCTTCAATTGTCTAAAGAGGATTTAGAGCAATTAGTGCGAGATATTATATTGGATATAAAGGAGGAAAGATAGTGGCTGCACTTATATTTATAATTACTCTTCTGTTTATCATTACTATACAAGCATTTTTGCCGAGGTTTTTAAAAGAAAGCGAAGCGTTTGGCGTGTATGTACCAGATACTCATGTAAGGGACGCGCGTATAGAGCACTTGAAAGTTCGCTATACGCAAACCGTTCTAACGAGCGGAGTGGTTCTTTTTCTATTATTTATTGGCTGGTTATGGATGACTCATCCATCGGAGAATCAAATCGGGTTATTTGGAATGGCAGTACAAATTGTGGCGGTAACCATCTCTATGGTTCTCTATGCTAAGAACCATCTAACGTTAATGAGGTGGAAAAAAGAAGAGCAGTGGATTGTTGGGCAAGTGGAAAGAAAAGTAGTCGACTTACAATTTCGAGAGCAACTCAAACTGTTGCCAAACCTGTATTTCTTTTTGCCAATGCTGATTACCTTAGGATTAGGTGCATATGGGTTAAGTCAATATGATTCTCTTCCTAATCAAATCCCAACTCATTGGGGTCCAAATGGGGAAGCAGATGCATTTACTGAGAAAAGCTGGGTTTCTGTTAGTTCATTGCCGCTTATGACTTTGCTGTTGCAAGGCATGATGCTGTTTTTCAATAGCTCCTTGAAGCAATCAGGTGCCAAAATTCGAGTTCGACACAAAAAACGTTCGCGTGAGCAACAGCTAGCTTTTCGAAAATATACCAGCTGGTTATTGTTTGTCATTACCATCTCGATGACTGTGTTCATGAGTTATTTACAATTAACTATTATTGCACCAACAACGATGTCTACGGGAGTCACACTCTCTTTCACCATTGGTTTCCTAATTGTTATTTTAGGTTCCGTCCTTTATTACACCGTTAAGGTAGGTCAAAGCGGGACGATGATTCCAGTAGGACTGGACAGTCAGGATGGGTCAAATACAGCTTACATTGATGTCGACGACGATCGTTACTGGAAACTTGGGTTGTTTTATTTCAATAAAGACGATCCAAGCATAATGGTCGAGAAACGTTTTGGAGTTGGATGGACCATTAACATAGGGCATATGAAGAGTTGGATTCTGCTTGTAGTGTTAATCGGAAGCATTATCTTAATCGCAAATTTACAATCATAAGGAGTGGGAATGATGGAAGCTTTACAAGGGATTTCATGGGGAATTGTTGCACCGATACTAGTAATACAACTTATTTTATTGATTATTGCACTTATTGATTTATCGAAGATCCACCAAACGAATGGACCAAAATGGCTTTGGGCAATCATTATTATCGCTGTTAACATTATTGGACCCATTCTATACTTCGTTTTTGGGAGAAAACAATCATGACGTTGATTTTAAAAGCAGATCAATTAACGAAAATATATGGAGCAGAGCGTGTTGTCAATGACGTAAGTTTTTCACTCGCAGAAAAATCGTCCACGGCTTTAATTGGACCAAATGGAGCGGGAAAAACGACGACTCTATCCATGTTAACGGGTTTATTAAAACCTACTACAGGTACGATTTCATTAAATGGTGAAAAAAATGCGGATGTACGAAAATCTATTGGGTTTTTACCGCAGTATCCACAATTTTTTTCATGGCTTACAGCCTTAGAATTCACAGAAATGGCTGCAAAATTGAGTGGATTGGAAAGTAAGCATGCAAAAATCGAAGCACAAAAAACACTCGAATTTGTTGGGCTTGGAGAAGCATTAAAGAAGAAAACAGGCACTTTTTCAGGTGGGATGAAACAACGACTTGGGTTAGCTCAAGCGATTGTTCATAAGCCGAAACTGTTATTACTTGATGAACCAGTGTCAGCACTTGACCCTGTTGGACGACGTGAAATCATGAACCTACTTAAAAACTTGCAACAGGATATGACGATTTTATATTCGACACATATTTTAAACGATGCAGAAGAAATGACAGATCAACTATTGTTTCTCAGAAAAGGAGACTTAGTCGAACAAGGGTCACTTGGGGATGTACGAGCAAAATATGATTCTCCTCGTTATCTAGTCGAATTTGCTAGTGAAGAAGATGCACTCAATTTCGCAGCTAGAGCTCCTTGGAAAGTTAGCTATAAAGGCACTTTAGGTTTCATTGATATGACGAATGGTGTTCCTGAAATGAAAGACTTGCTAGGGTATCTAGCTGGAAGCGGGCTAATGGTTCGAAAAGCGGAACGTCAAACTGCGAGTTTAGAAGAAATCTTTTTGAAGGTGGCTGGACGCGGATGATGGACTTACTGGTTTTATTTCAAAAAGAATGGCGTGAAAATACGCGGAATTATAAAATTTTATGGATTCCTTTAATCTTCGTTTTCTTCGGTATCTCTGAACCTGTAACCAATTATTATTTACCTCAAATTCTTGAGGCTGTTGGAAACATTCCAAAGGATGCAATGTTCCCATTTCCTGAATTCACTCCTGCCCAGATCTTGATGTCTACTATGGGTCAATATCAATTCATAGGGATGCTAGTTCTTGTTCTTGGATTCATGGGAACTATTTCAAGAGAGCGGAAAAACGGGACGGGAACATTGATATATGTCAGACCAATTTCATTCTTTAGCTATTTTTTAAGTAAGTGGAAAGTGGTTAGTATCATAGCGTTAGGGAGTGTCTGGCTCGGATTATTAACCAGTTGGTATTATACAGAGCTGTTATTCGGTAATGTACCTGCTTCCGATTTTTTTGCTTTTGCAGGCACATATAGTGTATGGATTTTATTTGTAATGAGTATCGTATTAGCAGCCAGTGCTTGGTTACCAACAGGCGGAGCTGCAGGAATTTCGCTTGGTTTGGTATTGGTCATCCAAATCATCGATTCCTTATTAGGTAAGTATTGGACTGTGTCTCCATGGAAGCTGTCGACGTATGCAACACAATGGTTAACGGGTTCCCCTAATTCAGAGGATTTTTGGTGGACTATGTCCGTGTCGATAGTTGCGATTCTCGCAATAATGGCATTCGGTATATGGATGTCAAAACGCAATGCGTCTAAAACAAAAGTGTAAGAAAGCGGATTAGACATAGAATTTTTACAAAATAGAGAATACATGTCCTTTCCTGCAGATTGACTACTAAGCCTCCTCGCAAGTAAAGCTGCTGCGTGATCTCGGCGACCAGTTTTTCTACGGGAGTGACTCGTATTCTCTTTACTAGATTATAGATATATTTACGTGAGATGAAAAAATTTAAATGATTAATATGAATTTTAATATTTGGCTCTGTATATATAGATTATCGTTTAATACATT
>JBEVEQ010000210.1:0-6124 GCA_040512715.1 Paenisporosarcina sp.
TTCCTGATTGCGACAGCAACATTTTTCTTAATGAAAACGCTGCCAGGTTCCCCTATTAGCTCCGCTCAAAAATTATCCTCTGAACAACTTGCACAAGTTGAAGCTAAGTATGGTTTAGACAAACCTGTTCCAGTTCAATATGGAATATATATGCTTAATCTTGTACAAGGTGATTTAGGAAATTCATATACCTTTAAGGGAGCAGACGTAACAGATCTTATTATTAAACGTTTGGGACCATCTATGCAATTAGGCGCACAAGCGATGATATTTGGTGTAATCATCGGTATTATTTTAGGAATGATTGCTGCACTTAAGCAGAATAGTTTTTGGGATTATGGAAGTACCATAATTTCAATTCTAGGAATCTCAATTCCATCATTCGTTTTCGCAGCCATGCTACAATACTGGTTAGCAGTTAGATTTGATTTTTTCCCTGTTGCATTATGGAATGAAGGATTTAAATCGAGTGTATTGCCATCACTAGCTCTAGCGATGGGTCCATTAGCAATCTCAGCTCGATTTATACGAACTGAGATGATTGAAGTTCTAAGTTCCGATTACATTACACTTGCAAAATCAAAAGGTGCAAACGGATTTGAAGTGGCATTTAAACATGCTTTCCGTAATGCAATGATTCCACTTGTAACCGTATTGGGACCATTAGCTGCAGGATTACTGACGGGTTCGTTAGTTATCGAACAGATTTTTGCTATTCCTGGTATTGGTGAGCAATTTATTCGTTCTATAATGGTAAGTGACTTTTCAATCATTATGGGAACTACTTTGTTCTACTCTGTATTCCTAATTGGAATTATATTAATAGTAGATATTCTTTATGGAATCATTGATCCACGTATTCGTTTATCAGGAGGAGAAAGTTAATGACACAGAATCTTGATAAGCTACCTGAAGGCTCTTTTGAAAGAGTAAAAATAGATAAAAACCAAGCAGAAAAAATATCTAAGCCGAGTCTAAGTTTTTGGCAAGATGCTTGGTTGCGCATTCGGAAAAATAAAGCTGCAATCGTTAGTATGGTTGTCTTAGTTCTTATTGTTGTTATGGCATTTTTAGGCCCAGTTATTAGCCCACATGATGGTGAAAAGCAAACAATCACTCATGCAAACTTACCACCAAAGGTTCCTGGCTTTGAAAATCTTGGAATCCTCGATGGTCATGGTTTACTTGGTGGAGAAGAAGTCGATTTTTATGAGTTGAAAAATGTTGATCCTAAAGTTTATTACTGGATTGGTACGGATGGATTAGGTCGCGATATGTTCTCACGTGTATGGGAAGGTACGCAAATTTCATTATTCATCGCGTTTATGGCCGCTTTAATTGAAATGGTCGTCGGTATTGCTTACGGAGGGATTTCGGGATATTACGGTGGTAGAGTCGATGATATTATGCAACGTTTTGTTGAAATATTAATTGGTATCCCAAACTTAATTATTGTTATATTAATGATCATGGTGATGAAACCTGGAGTTACCGCCATTATTATCGCCATTAGTTTAACCGGTTGGATTGGGATGTCACGTGTTGTTCGTGGACAAGTTTTTAGATATAAAAACCAAGAATTTGTTTTAGCAGCCCGAACATTAGGAGCAAGTAATAACCGTATTATCAGTAAACATTTACTTCCAAATATTTTAGGGATTATTATCATCAATACAATGTTTACTATTCCTAGTGCCATTTTCTTCGAGGCATTATTAAGCTTTATCGGTTTAGGACTACAATCTCCAGCTGCATCACTTGGAACATTAATCAATGATGGAATACAGTTGCTTGAATTCCAACCACATATTTTATTCTTCCCAGCATTAGTGTTAAGTATATTAATGATTGCATTTAATTTACTGGGTGATGGGTTACGTGATGCATTTGATCCGAAAATGAAAGACTAATAGGAGGAAGCGACTATGGAAAAAATCTTAGAAGTAAAAGACCTTCAGCTTTCCTTCCACACTTTTGCAGGTGAAGTTCAAGCCATCCGTGGTGTTAACTTTGATTTGCTTAAAGGTGAAACGTTAGCGATTGTTGGAGAATCTGGTTCAGGTAAATCCGTTACAACAAAAGCCATTATGCGACTTTTACCAGAATCAAGTTCAGAGTTTAAGAGTGGAGAAATTTTATTTAACGGTAAAGATTTAACAAAGCTTTCAGATAAACAAATGCAAAAAATTCGTGGGAAAGACATCTCAATGATTTTCCAAGATCCAATGACTTCATTAAATCCAACTATGACAATTGGTAGACAAATTACAGAGCCATTGTTAAAACACCAAGGTGTTGGCAAAACAGAAGCGAGAAAAATTGCGATTGACTTACTAAGAATGGTTGGTATGCCTAAACCGGAATTACGTATTAAACAATATCCTCACCAGTTCTCTGGTGGACAACGACAACGTATTGTTATTGCAATTGCACTTGCATGTAATCCACAGATTTTAATTGCAGATGAGCCTACAACTGCTCTTGATGTTACAATCCAAGCTCAAATCTTGGAGTTAATGAAAGATCTACAAAAGAAAATTGATACGTCAATTATCTTCATTACGCATGATCTAGGGGTTGTAGCTAATGTTGCGGACCGTGTTGCAGTCATGTATGGTGGACGAATTGTTGAAATGGGTACGGTAGATGAAATTTTCTATAATCCTCAACATCCATACACATGGGGGCTATTAAGCTCAATGCCATCTTTAGATACTGCTGATGCGAAATTATATGCAATTCCTGGAACTCCACCAGACTTGTTGGATCCTCCAAAAGGAGACGCATTTGCCATTCGTAGTGAATATGCACTTGCAATTGATATTGAACAGGCTCCACCTGTATTCCAAGTAAGTGATACGCACTTTGCTTCAACTTGGTTATTACATCCGGATGCACCACAAGTTGAGCCACCAGCTGCTATTATCGAGCGTATGAAAAAATTCCCTGGCAGTCGTTACTATGAAGGAGGTGCGCACTGATGGCTGAAAAATTGCTTGAAATCAAAAATTTAAAACAATATTTCAATCAAGGTAAACCAAACGAAGTGCGTGCGGTTGATGATATTAGTTTCGATATTTACCGTGGTGAAACACTTGGACTTGTTGGCGAGTCAGGTTGTGGGAAGTCTACAACTGGTCGTTCAATTATCCGCCTGTATAATGCGACTGACGGCGAAGTATTATTCAACGGCGTTGACGTACATGGAAAAAAATCTAAGTCTGAATTGAAGATTTTCAATCGTAAAATGCAAATGATTTTCCAAGATCCATACGCGTCATTAAACCCGCGTATGAAAGTATTGGATATTATTGCTGAAGGATTAGATATTCACGGCCTTACAAAAACTGCTAAAGAGCGTAAAGAACGTGTGCACGAATTACTTGAAACAGTTGGTTTAAATAAAGAGCATGCAAATCGTTATCCTCATGAGTTCTCGGGTGGACAACGTCAACGTCTTGGAATTGCTCGTGCATTAGCTGTTGATCCTGAATTCATTATTGCTGATGAGCCAATCTCTGCTCTTGACGTATCAATTCAAGCTCAAGTGGTAAACTTATTAAAAGAATTACAAGAAGAAAAAGGGTTAACCTACTTGTTTATTGCGCATGATTTATCGATGGTAAAATACATTTCTGACCGTATTGGTGTTATGTACTTCGGTAAATTAGTAGAGCTTGCACCTGCTGATGAGCTGTATAACAATCCGTTACATCCTTATACACAATCATTATTATCTGCAATTCCACTTCCAGATCCAAACTATGAGCGTACACGTGTACGTAAATCCTATGACCCAGCGTCTCATAACTATGTTGACGGAGAAGAAATTGCAATGCGTGAAGTAACACCAGGACATTTTGTATTCTGTTCAGAGCGTGAGTTTGAATCTTTGAAACTGACTTCTGCATCACGAGTTTAATGTTAAAATTCAGAGTCATCCATTTAGAGGATGGCTCTTTTTTATTTTCGGTTAAGCTCTGTTAACTATACTGTTAATTTTCGTTACAACGCACTTTCATGTTTCGAAGCTAGCGTAGCGATGCAGAAACAGACTGACGCTTTCCGCGGGCGGTCCGTTAGCCTCTTCAGGCCAACAGGATGTTGGTCACGAAGACGTTGCGCTCGCGAGGTGGCGACCTTAGTCTTCGTTCCTTTAAGCTCGCTGTGGGGTCTCACTAGGGCACGCTGATCCCACTGGAGTCGCCGTCTTTCACTACAATCAGTAATATATAACCCTGCTAGATAATGTGTTACGGAGCAATACGGCGGAGACACCTGTGGGAAAGCGAGACAGTCGTGAGCCCGCAGAAAACGAGTTATGCAAAAGCGGTTTTGCACAACTCATTTGCGACGAAGCTAGCAAAGCGATGCAACGCACTTTTATGTTTCAAACCTAGCGGAGATATGCAGAAACAGGAGCACCGGTTTTTGAAGCGCCGAGGAGACTCAACACTCTCCCAGGGAATGCGTAGCTGTTTAGTGGAATATCAACAGCAACATTTAAAACAGTCTTTGAATAAAAGAATTTTCATTATTCATGCATATAACGATAAATTATGACAATATGACCTATTATTACCGATATAACCTTGATAAAATATGAATATAGTAGAAAGGGTGGTTATTTCAAAATGAAAGCAATGAAAAGGTTTAGCCTTGGCGCACTTGTAACAACATGTCTATTAGCAACAACGCAAGCAGCCTTTGCGGAAGAAAAAGAGGCGACTCCAGCAGATTTTACAGAACGTACATATGGATTTGTAGCAGTAGATGAGGAAATGGTATCGGCATCTACACTTTTTACATATGATTCCGGTTTAACCTTTACATATCCAGATGCCATTCGTGGAGTATATGTAACAGGACATAGTGCAGGTGGGGCTCGTTTCAATGAATTATTAAAGTTAGTGGATACAACCGACTTAAATGCCATGGTAATCGATATTAAAGATGATTTTGGTGATTTAACTTATGTACCAGAAAAGGATTCACCATTAGCAACATTGAATATTGGAAATAAATACATGAAAAATCCTCGTGAAGTTTTAGAAATATTAGAAGAAAAAGAAGTCTATCCAATCGCACGTGTCGTAGTTTTCAAAGACTCCGCTTTAGCTGAAGCTAAACCAGAACTTTCTTTTGTTGAAGGTTCTGGTGTATGGAAGAATGGTAGAGGAGAGGCATTTGTTAATCCATTTATGAAAGAAGTATGGGATTACAATGTTCAAATTGCGATTGAAGCAGCAAAAATGGGCTTCCAAGAAATTCAATTTGATTATGTTCGTTTCCCTGAAGGTTTTGAGACACGTTCAGATACACTTAAGTATGGTAAGGGTGAATATGAAGGTTCTAACGAAGATGCAGTGCAACAGCGTGTACATGCTGTAACAGACTTTGTAGCATATGCTCGTGAGCAATTAAAACCATATGGTGTAAAAGTTTCGGTTGATATTTTTGGGTACTCTGCTACCTTACCTGAAGCACCAGGTATTGGACAGAATTTCGGAAAAATTTCTGAAAATGTAGATGTTATTTCATCCATGATCTATCCAAGTCATTGGACTTCATATTTCGGCATTAAAAAACCGGATTTAGAACCGTACCGTCTTGTACAAGAATATGCAAAAGCTGAAAATGCAACCTTGGCTAAACTTAAAAGTCCACCAATTTCTCGTCCTTGGCTACAAGATTTTACTGCATCTTATTTAGGTGCTGGTAATTATATGAAATATGGAAAAGCTGAAGTTGAAGCACAAATTAAAGCTTTAAATGAGGCCGGTATTAATGAATATTTACTTTGGAATGCCGGAAATCGCTATTCTCCAGGCGTTGACTATACACCTTAACAATAAAAAGATTCCTTTTCAATCTGAAAAGGAATCTTTTTTTAATGAAATGAAACTTTTATGCCATTCAAACGTATTATTAATAGAAGAGAATTAAATGCATTTTCATTTTCATTTTCTAATTGAGAATGAAAAAAAGTTAAAATTTAACGTTTATTATGACGTCACAACGGGTATATTTATATTGTAAGATTTAATAATGTAGTGTGAAAACGCTATTTTTTCTAGATAATATTGCGAAAATGTGTCGTATACCTAAATTACTTGACTTTTTA
>JBEVEQ010000284.1:0-4444 GCA_040512715.1 Paenisporosarcina sp.
AGAAACTAAACGTAATGGACCTCCTTCTGCCCAAGGAACTTCACCTGCTTTTTCAAATACGCTTTTAATAGAAAGTTCTGGATTTAAATTTTTAAAGTATTTTTCAAGGTCATGAAAGAAGGTTTCCATTCCGATAAATCCATTCTTTGACTCCATGTATTCAGCAAAACCTGTCCCGGCAAAAGGATCGGTTATCACTTCTGCACCTTGTTTTTCTAATTCCTCAATGGCAAGAGCATACAGTTCTTGTGTTTCTTTTGAAAGTTCTTCTGTACGCCAACCGGGTCCATACAATCCGACTCGTTTTCCCTTAAGCGATGTCGCATCAAGGAAAGCTGGGTATCCAGCTTCAGGAATATTCCCTTTAGCAGCTTCTGTTTTAACGTCCTCTTCAGAATATCCAGCCATTACATTGAGCATAATGGCAGCATCTTGAACGGTACGAGCGTGAGGTCCTAAAACATCTCTGGTACTGCCTGCAAGGGGTGTCACTCCAGTTGATGGAATTAATCCAAATGATGGCTTAATTCCAACCAATGATTGAGCTGCAGCAGGAACCTGGATCGAACCCGCCGTTTCTTCGGCTACACCAAGAACAGCAAAGTTACCTGAGACAGACATAGCAGTACCACTGCTGCTTCCGCCAGGTGAAAGCTCACGGTTTACCGCATTATAGGTGGGACCATTCCAACTATTGTTTGCATTATAGGCACAGCTGAAGGCAGGAATATTTGTTTTTCCAAGAATGATGGCACCCGCTTCTTTTAGTCTTGTTGTAACGAGTGCATCCTTTGCAGGCATTAATTCAATTCCTCCGCTGCCTTTGCTAAGAGGAGCCCAGCCAAATGTAGACGGGTATCCTGCAACATCGACGGCTTCCTTAATGACAATTGGTATTCCTGCCAGCGGTCCGAGTGTTTTCCCTTCTTCACGCAAACGATCCATTTCTTTTGCTTCTTCTAAAGCATTAGGATTCATAAAGGTAAAAGCATTATAAGTATCCCCGAATTGCTCTATTCGATTTAGAAATGACTCAACAACCTCCTGTACCGTAAATGCGCCCTCCTGATATCCTAATAACAGTTCATTCACGGTCACTTCTTCAAAACGAAAATCTTCTTTAGTGGATTTTAGTAAGGTACTGTTTTTCAAATGCTTTACCCCTCTCCATTGAATGAATTGTTTGAGAACAAAATCACAGCCTTCACTCAAGCTGGAATTTTTTCTCGCTTTTCTATCTTATATTTGTTTACTATTTTTAAAAATGAAATTGGTAGATAATCTAACACGGAAAATAGATGAGTTTGATAAAATTCCAAGCCGATGTCAATTAAGGCCTGGTTTTGGAACCTTTTTAATCATTGAGGCACTATTTTGCCGAGGAATTTATTACATTGTTATCCAAATCATCTATTTTTCAATTTTTATTGCTGACTGAAGATTAACTTGAAAAAAAAGTGTGCATTCTTTTCCAAGAGATAAGCTCTGCATGTTAATAAAAAACCTGTTAATTTTTATAACAAGCTTACACTTATTCTCAAGGCAGCAGCGCTATAATGGTGTATTAGTTAATAGGTCACTTACTAATAGAAAGAAATGAGCTTAATGCCGGGATATTCATAATATTTATATGTGGTGCCACTAATAGAAAGAAAGGATACTTTATATGGATATTGAATCCCTGCAGTCCTTTATTATGGTTGTTCGAGAGAAAAGCATTTCGAAAGCCGCACAGTCCCTTCACGTTAGCCAACCGACTTTAAGTTCAAGAATTCATAAATTAGAGCAAAATCTAAATTTTAAACTGATCGAAAGGAGCTGGAAGGGCGTAGAACTAACCAGGGAAGGAAAGTATTTTTTGCCTTATGCTATTGAATCTTTGCACAATATCAGTAATGTTAATACTGTTTTAACAAGTATTTTAAGCAAGGAAGTAAAGAGAACGTATCAGGAAGTAATTAACAACCCTGATCAGCTCCAAATTGGAATTGAATCATGGTTAGCGCCATGCTTTATCAAATTTATTCTGGAGGAGCTGAAAGAGATGCCAGACACCCATTATTATGGAGCTGCTGGAATTAGGAGTCCTTGATTTTGGGATATTTTATGGTGGTAAAGAACGGATTAAACAACTTTCTGTCCCAATCATTGACGATGAAATGATCCTTCTCTATAGTTCAAAAGAGCGGGAAATTAAAAGTGATTTTTCAAACATGCGGTACATGATCTAGAAGCATTCATGAAGAATCCATCCTGCGAAAGAGGCAGGATGGATTCTTCATGTGTGAAATACTACCATACTGATTTTCACCTCAGCCGCTTTTTTACATAAAATGATCCATGTAAAACAAGGAATAGTTTAGATAGAAAAAACAAAAGAGCCTGAACCAGTGATTCTGTTCAGACTCTTTCTATTTTATAATAAAGCTTCAATATCTTTTTCAATATCAATAATGTCGGTAGTGGCTTCAAAACGATGAAGGACATTGCCATTTCGATCTAATAGGAACTTTGTAAAATTCCATTTGATTGAATCACCAAGCATATAATGCGGAACTTTTTCGCTAATAATAGAATTTAATATTCTTGATACTGGATGAAATTGGTTAAATCCTTTAAATGGCTTAACCGCAGTTAAGTAATTAAATAGAGGATTGGCACCTTCATCTCTAACTTTTATTTTAGAGAACATTGGGAAATCGACTCCATAATTAAGCTTGCAAAATTGATTAATATCTTCATTACTTCCAGGTTCTTGATCATCGAAATGATTGGAAGGAAACCCTAATATAACAAATCCTTTATCCTTATATCGAGCGTATAATTTTTGTAAATCTTCGTACTGATATGTAAATCCACATTTACTAGCGGTATTTACGATCAGAACAACCTCCCCTTTGTACTCTTCTAATGAACGTAAATTACCATTTATGTCTGATGCTTGAAAATCAAAGTCATAGATACTCATGCTAGTTCTCCTCTTGTTGTATTTTTTAGGTCCGTAGACCCATTATACTATATAATCTTTTTGAACGCCCGTCTAAAGTAATGTTCATATAGTATTGTTCTGAAAGACCTGCTGTTGCACTGTCTTACCTCTTTTATCATGGGTATGATAAACCGGTGGGTGGAGAACGACACAATCTTTTTTCATTTCTGCTACTTTTTAATTGATAAAAGTTTTATCTTTGCAGGCATTCAACTTTTGAGACACTGAAATAGTAAGTCGCATCTTCATAGGGATTCTTCAAGTACGTCGTATAATTTTTTCAATTAGTCTAAAAGATAACGTATAATAAATTTTATTAAAAGGACATGTTCAGAGTGGGAAGCATCTTAAGCTGGAATTCAATGAGTATGTGGCTGGATTTTGAATCATATAAACAATACAAAATAAGGGCTTCTTGAACTAACAGGCAGCAATAATTGAAGCAATGGGTTGCTACGGCAGCCCATTTTCTTGTTCCACTAACAGGCAGGGAGTTTAGGGAATGGTAACCAATAACCAAGCATGAATGAACCTTCCACAGCTTATTGCTGGTATAATAGGATACGTAAAATAACGGAGGAGAAAAGCAGTATTACTAAAAATATATAGCTGAACGACTGTTAATCCGTAAAGATGAGAAAGTTGATAAAGATTTTACTTATTCTTATAATTTACCAACGAGTGCACGGCCTCTATATACTTGAAAATGGATACCACATATCGTTGGGACATAGATACACTATTTCCATAAGTTTACGATGAAGTAAAATGAAAAAAGGAGGAATACATTATGGGAAGAGCAGACGTGATTAGTAGTAGAGCCGAACAAGAACATAATCGTTTCATATTTCTAGGTCGTTACTATGCCGATGACTTTAACAGTGATAAATCAGGAGATTTTGTATTTATACAACGCTTAGAAGTAAAGGGGATTAATGGTGAAATAAAAGGTTCAACCCAATTTAATGAATATTGGTCTAACGCTAAGAACAAAGAACAAGTTAAGCAAGTGATAAATAATTCGGTTACTGAATTTATAAAAGCAAATAGTTTGAAATTAATGTTAGAAAAATATAACGTAGCAGAAAGACTAGGGGAGATTTAAATATCTCTCCTTATATAGCTGTTAGTTAATAAACAACTGTTTGATAAAACTAGCATGAAAACGAATTCAATTACATTTTGAGGAAGTTAAAATGAGACTTCAAAATAAGGTAGCAATAGTAACTGGTACAGCTTATACATCTTCCAAGCATGCAGTTGTAGGATTTACAAAGAATACAGGATTTATGTACGCACAAAAAGGTATTCGCTGTAATGCAATCGCACCAGGCGGGGTTGAGACAAATATCGGTAGTTCAATGACAGGGATTAATCAATTTGGTATGGGGCGCGTCCAGCCTGGATTGGGCATTAACCCCCGTGTAGGTAAACCAGAAGAAGTGGCTAACGTAG
>JBEVEQ010000234.1:0-9671 GCA_040512715.1 Paenisporosarcina sp.
GTAGCAGTCTTGAGTGGTCTGCCATTATTTCCTCAAATGGTTGAAGAAGGAGCAGCAAACTTTGTTACCAGTTATATGACAGGTTTTACATCATTCATTTTAGCTTGGTACTTAATGTTCTTACTTGGTGCTGTCTTTGGAAAAGTAATGGAAGACAGTGGTGCTGCTGATTCTGTTGCCAAATGGTTCGTTTCAAAATTAGGCATGAAGTTAGCGGTGCTAGCAATTGTACTTGCTTGTGCTGTTCTTACATACGGCGGTGTGAGTTTGTTCGTCGTAGCATTCTCTGTTTATCCAATGGCTATCTCTTTATTTAAACAAGCAGATTTACCACGTCGTTTTATTCCAGCGACATTAGCTTTAGGGTCTGTTACATTCACAATGACATCTGCAGGTTCTCCTGAAATTCAAAACTGGATTCCAATGGATTACTTAGATACGACTCCTTACGCAGGTTGGGAAGTGAGTCTTATCGTAGCGGTATTCATGGCTGTTTTTGGATATTGGTGGTTGAAAAAAATCATCTCAGGAGCAGTTAACAAAGGTGAACGATTTGAAGACCGTGAAAATGATCCTACATTTGATGTAACACGTCCTTTACCAAACCCGTTTTTAGCTATGATTCCATTATTGGTTGTACTGGCTATTTCATTTATCTTCCATGATTCATTGAAACAATCTGCATTGATTGTGGCATTGCTTGGTGGAATTATTGCCACATTTATAGTTAGTTGGAAATACTTTAAAGCTCCTTGGGAAGCTGTTTCTGCTGGTACCGTAGGTGCGATTATCGCAATCGGTAACACAGCTGCTGTTGTGGGCTTCGGAGGTGTTGCGAAAGCGGTGCCAGCATTCGGTATTGCTGTTGATGCTATGGCGAGCCTCCCTGGATCACCTCTAATCGGGGCAGCTGTAGCCGTATCTGTTATCGCCGGTATGACTGGTTCGGCATCTGGTGGTCAATTAATTGCATTGCCATTGATTGCACCAGGATACGTAGAAGCTGGCGTTAACCAAGAAGCATTGCATCGCGTTGTAGCTATTTCTTCCGGCGCCTTGGATTCACTCCCGCACAACGGATACGTTGTTACAACAATACAATCTATTTGTGGCGAAAAACATAGTGCAGCTTACTGGGCTGTAGCTGCCACCACAGTTGCAACGCCAGCCATCGGGGTTGTTATTGCAATTATCTTATTCTCAATGGGCTTTGGAATTTAAATATTAAAATTCAGCCGCCTTGTGCGGCTGATTTTTTTGGAGGAACATATAATGGTAAACGACAAAGTTTTATTTATAACAGGTGCTGCACAAGGAATAGGTTTTGAAATAGCACGAGAATTTTCTAAAGCGGGTGCGAAGGTTGTCTTAACCGATTTGAATGAAGAGAAAGTAAAAGAAGCAGCAGCTTCACTTGGTACAGATTCAATTGGATTAAAATGCGACGTTACGAAAGAAGAAGATATTATTCAATCGATTGATGCAACGATTGCTCATTTTGGTCGACTGGATATATTAATCAACAATGCAGGAATGCAACACGTTGCAATGCTTGAGGATTTCCCGACAGAACGTTTTGAATTACTCGTAAAAATCATGTTAACCGCTCCATTTATTGCCACGAAAAATGTATTACCACATATGAGAAAACAAGGATTTGGCCGAATTATCAATATGGCGTCAATCAATGGATTAGTCGGATTTGCTGGAAAAGCGGCATATAATTCTGCTAAACACGGTGTTATTGGCTTAACGAAAGTAGCTGCTCTTGAAACAGCGGCGGACGGAATTACAGTAAATGCCATTTGTCCAGGGTATGTTGATACACCTCTTGTTCGCAATCAGCTGCAAGATCTAGCGACTACTCGAAAGGTTCCACTTGAATCGGTTCTAGAAGAAGTGATTTATCCACTTGTACCTCAAAAGCGTTTATTAGATGTCAAAGAAATTGCAGATTTAACGTTGTTCTTATCTAGTGAAGCAGCAAAAGGTATGACTGGTCAGGCAGTCGTATTAGATGGTGGATATACGGTACAATAAATTCTTGTGCTTTTTCAATACTTCGATTACAATGAAAAACAATAGTGTTTGACCGTGAAGAGGAATAGTACATAATATTGTGTTTGAAGAGAGCTGACGGTTGGTGTAAGTCAGTATCACAATTTATCGAACTCGCCTTGGAGTCTGCATTGGTGAAGTAATAGTAACCGGTGCCGTTTTCCGCGTTAAGGAAACAAGTTGAGCAAAGAATATTGCTAATTTGGGTGGAACCGCGGGAGTATGCGTATAACTCTCGTCCCTTAGTCTTTTTTGACTATTGGGACGAGAGTTTTTTTATTTTCAAGACTTGGTTAAACGATATTGTTAAAAGTAGAGAAATCTACGACACTCCTGCGGAAAAACGAGCTAGTAAGACCCCGCAGTGAGGCACGAGCGAGGAGGCTTACCTGTTCGTCCGCGGAAAGGGAGTAGATTTCTGTTTTTATTAAAAAAATAACCATAGCAAGATTACAGTGTCATTTTCAAGAGGAGGAAAACACATGAACTTTAATCATCAACAGATCGAACAAAAATGGCAAGAATACTGGGAACAAAATCAAACCTTTAAAACGGGGGAAGACCCTTCAAAACCAAAGTTTTACGCACTAGATATGTTCCCATTTCCTTCAGGAGCAGGCTTACATGTAGGACATCCAGAAGGATACACGGCAACGGATATTTTAAGTCGTTTTAAGCGGATGCAAGGTTACAATGTTTTGCATCCAATGGGATGGGATGCCTTCGGATTACCTGCTGAGCAATATGCTTTAGATACAGGTAACGATCCAGCGGAATTTACAGCTAAAAATATCGCAACCTTTAAACGTCAAATTCAAGAGCTTGGATTTTCATATGATTGGAACCGCGAAATCAATACGACGGATCCTTCCTATTACAAATGGACGCAATGGATTTTCCTTCAGCTTCATAAAAAAGGCTTGGCTTACGTAGATGAAGTAGCTGTAAACTGGTGTCCAGCTTTGGGAACAGTTTTGGCGAATGAAGAAGTGATTGACGGGAAGTCTGAACGTGGAGGACATCCTGTTGAAAGACGACCAATGAAGCAATGGATGCTGAAAATTACTGCTTATGCAGATCGCTTGATTGAAGATTTGGATGACTTGGATTGGCCAGAAAGCATTAAAGATATGCAGAGAAACTGGGTTGGACGATCTGAAGGGGCAGAACTAACATTTAAAATTGCAGATACAGATCATTCATTCAAAGTATTCACTACACGTCCTGACACTATTTTCGGTGCAACGTATGCTGTTCTTGCCCCAGAGCATGAATTAGTTAAAGACATTACGACAGATGATAATAAAGAAGCCGTTTCTAAATACATCGATACAGTGAAATTGAAAAGTGATTTAGAGCGTACCGATCTTGCGAAACATAAGACGGGTGAATTTACTGGTGCGTATGCAATTAACCCAGTAAATGGAGAGAAGATGCCAATTTGGATTGCTGATTATGTTCTTGCATCATATGGTACAGGAGCTATCATGGCGGTACCAGCTCATGATGACCGGGATTATGAATTTGCTCAACAATTTAATCTTCCAATCGTTGAGGTTGTAGAAGGTGGCAATATTGAAAAAGAAGCCTACTCTGGTGAAGGTGCTCATATCAATTCGAACTTCTTGAACGGGTTAGAGAAAACGGAAGCCATTGAAAAAGCAATCGCTTGGTTCGAAGAAAATGGCACAGGAGAAAAGAAAGTAACATACCGCTTACGTGACTGGTTATTTAGTCGCCAACGTTATTGGGGTGAACCGATTCCAGTTATTCATTGGGAAGATGGAACAATCACAGCTGTTGAGGAGTCTGAATTGCCTTTAATTTTGCCTAAAGCAACAGACATCAAGCCAAGTGGGACTGGTGAGTCGCCACTTGCTAAAATTGACGAATGGGTGAATGTTGTAGATCCAAAAACAGGCATGAAAGGTCGACGTGAAACCAATACAATGCCAAACTGGGCAGGTAGCTGCTGGTATTACTTGCGTTATATTGATCCGAAAAACGACAAAGCGATTGCAGATCCAGAATTGATTAAACAATGGTTGCCTGTGGATATCTATATTGGTGGCGCAGAGCATGCAGTGCTTCATTTGTTATACGCTCGTTTCTGGCACAAAGTATTGTACGACATTGGGGTCGTTCCGACAAAAGAACCTTTCCAAAAGCTATTTAACCAAGGCATGATTTTAGGTGAGAATAACGAAAAAATGTCTAAATCTAAGGGGAATGTTGTTAACCCGGATGATATCGTAGCAAGTCATGGAGCTGATACATTACGTTTATACGAAATGTTTATGGGACCTCTTGATGCATCGATTGCTTGGTCAGAAAACGGATTAGACGGCGCACGCCGTTTCTTAGATCGCATTTGGCGTTTGTTTATAAATGAAGCCGGTTCAGTTAGCAGCAAAATTGTTGATACAAATGATGGAACACTTGAAAAAGTGTATCATCAAACCGTTAAAAAAGTGACGGAGGACTATGATGGAATTCGTTTTAATACGGCTATCTCTCAAATGATGGTCTTTATTAATGAAGCGTATAAAGCAAATTCAATGCCACTTGAATTTGCTAAAGGATTTGTTCAACTTCTTGCACCAATTGCTCCTCATTTATCGGAAGAGCTGTGGGAAAAACTTGGAGGAACTGAAACCATTTCATATGTTCAATGGCCTGTATACGATGAATCCAAATTAGTTGAAAATGAAATTGAAATGGTTATTCAAGTAAATGGTAAAGTTCGCACAAAGATTGTTGTTAGCAAAGATCTGACGAAAGATGAGCTTGAAAATGCAGTATTGTCTGATGAAAAAGTCAAAGAAATTCTTGAAGGCAAAGAAATGAAAAAACTAATCGCCATTCCTGGGAAATTAGTTAACATTGTGATGGTTTAATGGAAGCAATTCATATCATAATCATTATTGTAATTGCTGCATTTTCATGGAAACTCTATAGCATTCTTCGTCAATCGGAAATACCTAAATCAGGTAAAAGAATGGCTATTAGTTTATATGTGTTTACCTTGATTTCGTTAGCTGTTGCTTTATATTTTGCATAGAAAATATAAAATCCTCTTATCTCATGAGTTTTGAGATAAGAGGATTTTTTTATTTTTCAGCCCTAAAACAACATAGAACTCGATATTGAGTGAGTGGTTTAGAAGTTAACGGTAGAGAAAGGTTACCTATTGCTCATGAAAAAACCCGTCAAAGTGACAATCTCACGCTGACGGGTTTGAAAAATAATTTACTCAATAGTTCACAGGAACATAAGGAAAAGTTTTAGCATACTGAGCAGCACTCATGCCGGCAATTTTTCCGGTTACTAATGCAGCTGTAATATTGTAACCGCCTGTGTACCCATGAATATCTAAGATTTCTCCACAGAAATAGAGACCGTTCTTTTTCTTTGATGCCATGGTTTTTGGTTCAATTTCTTTTACTGAAACACCACCACCAGTAACAAAAGCCTTTTCAATCGGCTGAGTACCGTTAACTTCCATCGTAAATGAATTAAGCAACAAAGCTAAATTACGAACCTTTTCATTCGGTAATGTTGCTCCAATATCATTCCCGTCAATTCCTGCTCGTTCTAGTAAAAATAATAACCAACGTTCAGGTGCAATCCCTTTCCAAACGTTTTTAATCGCTTTTTTTGGCTCGTCCTTCATCATTTTAACAAGCAACTGAAAAGTGGATTCATTATTTTCTGCTGGAAGCGAATCGATGACCATTTGAACAGGTTTATCGCCGTTTTTCATACGTTCTTTAACTACGAATTGACTGCAACGAAGAATAGCTGGTCCACTTAAGCCGAAATGTGTAAATAACATGTCCATCTGATGAGTCACAAGAACTTTACCTTTTTTATTTAACACTGAAACAGCCACATCACGTAGAGCTAATCCTTGAAGTTCTTTTGCTCGGATAAATTTTTCATCTGAAAGAAGGGGAACTTCCGTTGGATACAAAGTCGTCACCATATGTCCGGCTTGCTTGGCCCAAGGGTACCCATCACCGGTAGAACCAGTTTGGGGAACCGCTTTTCCGCCAACTGCAAGGACAACGGCTCTGCTTAAAATTTCTTCTCCGCTTTTTAAACGGACTCCAAGTATTTTTTCATCATCCATTAAAAGTTTCGCAACAGCTCTTTCGAATAAAACCTCAACCTTTAATTTATCGAGTTGACGAATGAGTGTGTCGACAACATCCTGAGCTCGGTTTGAAACGGGAAACATTCTTCCATGATCTTCCTCTTTTAATTCAACGCCTAAACCTTCAAAAAAAGTAATAATGTCTTCATTATTAAAAACAGAGAAAGGACTATATAAAAATCGACCGTTTCCAGGAATATGCTTGACAATTTCCTCTTGAGATAAACGATTTGTTACATTACAGCGACCTCCACCTGATATCGCTAGTTTCTTTCCTAGTTTTGTCCCTTTTTCGAGTAGTAACACTTTCTTACCTATTTCGCCTGCCGCAATAGCCGCCATTAATCCAGAGGGTCCGCCTCCAACAATAATTACATCATACATGGGTCCACACACTTTCTTTTCTTTTTCCTTATTATAAACCATTTGTGGTTTTGATGTCTGAGGAGTAAAATACCTGTAGATTGTAAAAAATAGAAGTCAGGAAGTAACTCATGTCAAATAATTTATTTAAAGGAACAGCCATTTTAACACTTGGTTTGTTTCTCTCAAAAATACTAGGTGTTATATACATCATTCCATTCTACGCATTGGTCGGAGAAGATAACATTGGTCTCTATCAATATGCTTATATTCCATATAATTTGATGCTGGCAGTGGCTATTTCAGGTGCACCATTAGCTTTTTCAAGATTTGTTTCCAAGTATAATACGCTCGGTGACTATCACACCGGTCGAAATTTATTGAAATCAGGTTTACTAACCATGATGATTACCGGCTTTGTGTCATTCCTTTTCCTATATTTTTTCGCAGAACCATTAGCGGCATTATCTATTGACAAGGATGAAGAAATTTACTCAGTCACTGATGTTAAAGAAGCTATTCAATGGGTTAGTTTTGCTTTAATTGTTGTGCCTTTTATGAGCTTATTAAGAGGATTCTTCCAAGGGTATAGCTATATGATGCCCACAGCTGTATCACAATTAATCGAACAAATTGTTCGTATCATTTTCTTGCTTGGTGGGGCATATGTTGTCATCAATATAATGGACGGATCTCCAAAACTTGCGATTCAGATAGCTGTATTATCCGCATTTGTAGGAGCGATTGGCGGATTAATTGTTCTCTACTATTATTGGAAACGAAAAAAACCGGAGTATGACATGTTATTAACTACTTCGACTACCTCACATGATGTGAGTATGAAAGATATGTATAGAGAGATTGTTGTCTACGCCATTCCCGTTGTTTTCTTGGGAGTTGCAAATCCATTATTTCAATTCGTTGATTTATTAACATTTAACAGAGCAATGAATTCAGCGGTTGATTTCGATTATTTAGGTGTATTAAACCTTACCGCACACAAGTTAGTCATGATTCCAGTTATGCTAGCCACTGGTTTCTCCATGGCATTAATTCCATTAGTGACTAAGTATTTTACAATGAATGAACATAATCAATTATCTAAGACGCTCGACCAAACATTCCAAGTATTATATTTCTTGACACTGCCAGCTGTGGTAGGTATGACTGTCCTTGCAAATGAGTTATATCATTTCTTTTATCAACAAAGTGAAATAGGTTCGGATATACTAGCACATTATTTACCTGTAGCAATCCTTTTTAGTTTATTCCCTGTGACAGCTTCGATTTTACAAGGAATCAATCAGCAGAAATGGATTATTCTAAACTTATTAGTTGGTTTACTTATTAAACTAGCCCTAAATATTCCATTAATCAAACTTTGGGAAACAAATGGTGCTATTGCTGCAACCATTATCGGTTATAGCGTTGCCATTTTTATGAATTTTGCTGTGCTAGTAGTTACACAAGATTATCGATCAAAACTTTTAGTTCGTAGAATAGCACTCATTACAGTTATCAATGTGTTCATGCTTATTGCGTCAGCTTTCACAAGAATAATATTGCTACAATTTATGCCAGCCGAATCAAAACTTGGAGCTTTCCTCATAATTCTGATTGTAGGGACAGTAGGTGGCCTAGTATATGGTGCCATAAGTATTCGAATAGGAATTGCTCAAAAAATATTTGGTGAACGACTGACGAAGTATACAAGGAAATTTGGTTTTTAAGGTGGATCATGAATGCGACTTGATAAACTTTTATCTAATATGGGATATGGCTCAAGAAAAGAAATAAAAATATTAGTGAAAGCTAAATCTGTAGAAGTTAATGGAACAGTTGTAAAAGATGTTTCCATGCACGTTGACAGTGAAAAAGATGAGATTCTAGTTTTAGGTGAAAAAGTTATATACACAGAGTTTATTTATTTAATGATGAATAAACCCCCAGGTGTGATATCTGCCACTGAAGATAAAAAGGATCAAACAGTTATTGATTTGCTGGAGCCAATCGATCAGCATTTTCAGCCGTTTCCAGTAGGAAGATTGGATAAAGATACAGAAGGTTTACTACTGATCACTAATGATGGACATTTAACTCATCAACTATTATCGCCAAAAAAACATGTACCCAAATTATATTTCGCAAAGATTGACGGAAAGGTTACACAAGAGGATATTTTGAAGTTTAAGGAAGGTGTCATTCTTGAAGATGGCTATTTGACAAAGCCAGGGGAACTATCCATTCTTGTGAGTGGTGAAACTTCAGAGATTGAATTGATCATTACTGAGGGGAAATTTCATCAAGTCAAGAGAATGTTTGAGGCAGTTGGAAAACGTGTTACTTACTTAAAACGTCTGAAAATGGGTTCACTTGAATTAGATCCTTCACTGAAGTTAGGTCAGTATCGTCCTTTAACTGAAAGAGAGATAGAAGCAATTAAACCGAACGATTAACTCTCGATACGTCATGGATAAATAGAAGCATAAAAACACAGCTTACACTCCTAAAAAGAGTGCAAGCTGTGTTTTTATATTAACTAGTATTTCTAAGATGTCATTCTTACTCGCTTACTCGTCGTTGTCCATCTGCCTCGACTTGGACTGCTGATTAAGTCATTAAAGGCCAACACGTTCAAATCTCTTTGAACGGTGCGAGGAGTGATGCCGAATTCATCGACTAAATCTTGTGTGGTGACAATTCCATGATCTCGAATGTACATATACACATCTTTAATTCGATTGAGCATCCGATCAGTAGTTGGTTTCATGTGTAGAACCACTCCTTCATCTTATGTTCTCTTGGCAAAGACTAGCGGACGACATGAGGTTTCTAATAGAAACAGGTGTATAAGTGAAGTGTCTTAGACATCCCCTTTTCTATAATGTTCGTCAAATGATTAACTGACAATTCAATTATAACGGATAATCACAATTATCTCTATAAATATCTCTATTTTTAACAAAAAATTAACATAAAGATTTCCATTGAGTGCGAACAATTTTCTTGAAATTGTGGTTATCATTCTTGAAGATGGCTATTTGACAAAGCCAGGGGAACTATCCATTCTTGTGAGTGGTGAAACTTCAGAGAT
>JBEVEQ010000244.1:0-3315 GCA_040512715.1 Paenisporosarcina sp.
CAAGTGAAATGGTGGGAAGTACTCGGAAATGTAACTACACATAATGCATATCACATTGGCCAAATTATCATCATTCGGAAATCGTAAAATAGCTGGAGTTAGACATCAGCCTATTACGGTTATTTAAAACTAAGCTCCTGATAATGTGATAATTCTTCCGTAACGAGTGTCAACGAAAAAATAAATATTTTAAGCGCCAAAATATTTATTTGTCTATAACAGAGAATAATAAAATTAATTTTGGATAGAATATTTACAATATTAAAGGAGGAATTATAAATGAAAAAACTATTAGCGCTTTTCTTTGCACTATTTTTAACTTTCACTTTTGTAGATGGAAATACGTATGCTAACACAAATGCTACTAATAATAATGCTGTAGCGGATGAAGCTGGAGATGATGATATGGACTGGGGATGGATTGGTCTTCTAGGGTTAGCGGGCTTATTGGGATTAAGAAGAAACGATGATCGCAAATAGTAATGGCCTCACTCTGAAAGGGTGAGGCTATATTTTTTAGAGATAATAAGAAATTTTTTACTTTACTAGCATACAAATGACATCCCTTATTTCTTTAATATTAAAGGGTTTTGTAATGAAGTGTGATGCCCCTAGTTCCAAAGCTTCTTGGATAAAACCTTGTTCACCATATGCACTCATCATGACAACGGGAACATTTGGTAAAGTAAGCTTCATCATTTCTAAAATCTCAATTCCACTCATATTAGGAATTTTTACATCCAATAATATGATATCTAATTTCTCTTTCTGAGATATTTCAATTGCCTCTATACCGCGAGTAGCAAGAAATGTTGTATATCCCTCTCTCTTAAATACCTCATCTAACAATAATAGTATTCCTTTTTGATCATCCACAATTAATATTTTTGTTCTCATAAAAAGACCTCCTATTATGCAAGTATGATTACATCGGTAAATTTACAGATCGGTTTGGCATGCTTTCTGTGATTAATTGGTAAACACGTAATCTTATTTAACTACTTAATTATAAATTAAGAGGGATAGATAACATAAAAAATAAAGTTGGGAAAATTTTTATGAAAAAGCTTAAAAAATTATCAAATATTCATACTAGTTTCCCAACAAGAGATAGGATAAAAAATCGGGTTTTATATAGTTTCTTTCATGTCTTAAGAACTAAAATAGTCATCTATTGCTCTGAATAAAAACCTTTTTGTGTGGGGAAGCTTTCAAATGATGAAAAATGTGGAGGTGGATAAATGTTTGAAAAGAAATTAGCAGCTCATGAAACTTTGGAATTTCATGAAGTCATTAATTTTAAGACTGTATGCTTACTGAAATCTAAAATGATGCAAGGTATTGTTTTTGATCAAGATTTAAAAGCGCTCATGGAAAAAGATGTTAAGCAATCCATTCCTGCTTTAACTGCCATGATTACTCTTTATTCAAAAGCCACGTTATATGAATCGAAAGGTGGATGAATGGTATGAACGATTATTTAGATCCAATCAACTCTGTAGGAATGCCTGAGCTTACTGATTCTGGCATAGCGACCGAATTTTTATTGTCAGCAAAAACGGGTGTCCGAAATCTCTCGATTGCATTGACAGAAACAGCAACACCCGAAATTAGGAAATTTTTAAGAACTCAACTTGATACATCAATTGATTTATATTTTGAGATTGCGGATCTCATGATGAAAAAAGGCTGGTTAAATCCATTTGATCTGGAAGTTCAAAAACAATTAGATATCAAATCCGCTCAAACAGCAGTAGACATTGCCGGCCTAGATCTCTTTCCAGGCGTTACAAATCGAAAAGGATTGTTTCCGAGCCCGCCGAAGTAATTATGAAAATACGGAAGGAGAATTAAACAATGAAAGCTGTTACTTTTCAAGGTGTTAAGAATGTACAGGTTAAAAACGTAAAAGACCCTAGCATTCAAAAAGCGGATGATATCATTGTAAGGTTAACAACCACTGCCATTTGCGGATCTGATTTACATTTAATTCACGGGATGATTCCAAACCTCGGGGAAGACTATGTTATCGGGCATGAACCAATGGGGGTTGTCGAAGAAGTTGGAAAAGACGTAACAAAAGTTAAAAAAGGAGATCGTGTGATCATTCCTTTTAACGTTGCATGTGGGCAGTGTTGGTATTGTAATCATGAATTGGAGAGCCAATGTGATAATGCCAATGAAAATGGAGAAATGGGTGCTTATTTCGGATACTCCGACACTGCGGGAGGATTTCCAGGAGGGCAAGCGGAATTAATGCGGGTTCCGTATGCCAACTTTACTCCTTTCAAAATTCCAGAAAACAGTGAAGTACCCGATGAGAAATTGGTACTTCTAGCGGATGCAGCATCAACTGCCTTTTGGAGTGTGGATAATTCTGGTGTCAAAGAAGGGGATACAGTAGTTGTCCTTGGTTGTGGTCCTGTTGGATTGTTGGCACAGAAATTCGCATGGCTAAAAGGTGCTAAAAGAGTAATAGCAGTGGATTACGTAGGTTATCGCTTAAAACATGCAAAACGTACGAATAGTGTTGAGATTGTCAATTTTGAAGACCATGAAAACTGTGGCGAATATTTAAAAGAGATTACAAAAGGTGGCGCAGATGTTGTCATTGACTGTGTAGGGATGAGTGGAAAAATGACACCTCTTGAATTCCTTGCCTCTGGATTGAAGCTACAAGGTGGTGCTATGGGAGCATTGGTAATTGCCAGCCAAGCTGTTCGTAAAGGTGGAACCATCCAAATTACAGGCGTATACGGTGCACGTTATAATGCGTTCCCACTCGGTGACATCTTCCAACGCAATGTGAATATTCGAACTGGACAAGCACCAGTCATTCACTATATGCCACATCTTTACAATTTAATCGCCGAAGGAAAAGTTGATCCTGGTGACATAATCACACATGTACTTCCACTTGACCAAGCCAAACATGTTTATGAAGTATTTGATACTAAGCAAGAAGATTGTATTAAAGTGCTGTTAAAACCATAGTTTTAGGTAACCCTTGCTTAATAATTAACGTTTCATGAAGGAATTGAAACGTTCACTTGTTAGTAGAGCAAAATCTTAACCATCTACCTAGAGTGATGGAGAGTTTGGTGCTGTTATATCGAATAAAATAAATCAAAACATCCCTTTAGAATAAAATCTGCAAAGGGATGTTTTGTTTGAATCATGAAGAGAGTTTAAAGACGGGACTTAAGTTTTTACTCGAAGTAATTAATGAATTAATGATCCTCTCAAATCCTTAACGCCATGTTCCACATAAGCTTTTAAACAAGATAACATATAGACCCAACCTTCTTTTTGTCC
>JBEVEQ010000306.1:0-4833 GCA_040512715.1 Paenisporosarcina sp.
TGTTTGGGTAGCGCTTGTGATTAATTTCTTCTTTGGAGCCTTTACTGTTGGTTACGCTTATATCCTAGTGGATGGTTTAAAAGTTGAATCTGCTCATTTTGGAATTACTGAAGGAGCTCTTTCGGTCGGAATGCTGATTGCCTCCATTTATTTATCTACACGTAAAGAGGTTAAATTCCCTATATTAGTAGTGAAAAGAGGAATATTAATTCTGGGTCTTTTAATGGCATTAACTTCTTTTCCATTACTAGTCGACCTGCCTTATATAGGGATTGTGAGTTTTTACATTTTGCTAATGTTTACATTTGGAGTGTGCCTAATCTTCGTTAACACGCCAATTGGAGTGGTGATGCAAAAAAGAATTGATGAAGAATACAGAGGACGTGTCTTCGGCCTACTTGAAACCATGTCGATGTCATTACTTCCATTAGCAATGGTCCTATTCGGATTTCTTTTTGATGTCGTCCCAGCGCAATATGTTTTATTAAGTTCAAGCATTATTATGATATTAGCTGTTTTGTATATGTTACGTCCGATTATTATTCGCAAAGTGCATCCGGAGATTGTAGAAAAATCTGTTCAAGCGAACATCATTGCGCCAGCTGCTTCTTCAAAATAAAACTTTTACTGGTCATAAATACAAGATGGAAGCGGGGAGGTTCGGTGTTCAGACTGAAGGAAAGGACGCGCGCGTATTCTCTTTTTTATTTAGCTCTGTTAAACTATACTGTTGATTTTCGTTACAGGCGGACGCTTTCCAGTCCGCGAACCTCCTCGCTCGCTAAGCTCGCTGTGGGGTTTCAACTAGACTTTCTTATCCCGCTGGAGTCGCCGCCTTTCACTACAATCACCAAATTGAACAGGAATATATAACATAGTTACTATTAAGTAATATGGAGCAAAACAGCGAAGACTCGTGAGGGAAAGCGAGACAGTCGAGACCCCCACAGGAGCGAAGCGACGAGGAGACTTGGCGCTCGCCCTAGGAAAGCGTAGCTGTTTTGCGGAATATCTACAGCCATATTTAACATATCTTTTATTTAAAGGTTAAGCAGACCCAAATAAAAAAATCCAGCTTCCTCAATTCGAGGGAGCTGGATTTTCAGTTTTTAATGATTTTTGTGATTTTCGGAATGACACAATGAGCCCGATTGAAAGTATCGCTAAAATAGCTGAAAGTAAGTAAACCTGATCAGGTTTGACAATAAAAATCCATGTGAATAGTAGCGGTCCAATAATTCGCCCCATATTATCCATCGAGTAGGTCATACCAGCAGCCGTTCCATACATGCCACCCGATTCTTTCGTTGTTAAGGATACTAATACCGTTCGTGCTAGTGCATTACCAGCAGTAAACACACTGAGTGCAAAACCAGCCCATAACAAGCTCTCAGTAAATAATAGCAATACTAATCCAATAGCCGTAACAACTTGAGCGCCCATAATCCATTTCGTTTCCTGTCCGTTTTTAACTTTGCGGACAACGCCACCTTGTATGACTGCATCGACTAAGCCACTCGCCATAAATAAATACCCGAGTTGGAGCGGGGTAATAGAAATTTTATCAATTTGGAACAATTGAAACGTTGCTTCTAAGCCAGCTAGTAAAAACGTAACCATAAATGAAAATATGAACAGGTATCGAATACGGTAATGCCATAATTTATTGGCATCTTTGGGGACGATTGCTCTTTTTCTAGCTTCACCACGAACTTCAGGTTCCTTTAATATAAATGATGCGTAAATGAGCAACGCCAAAACTAAACCAGCAGACGCAAGGAAAGGCAATTGAAGAGAAAATTCACCCAAAACCCCACCGATGGCTGGACCAAAGATAAAACCTAACCCAATCGACATTCCAAGCAAACCCATATATTTATTTCGTTCATCTTCAGTGGTCATGTCCGCAACAAAGCCTGTAACAGCTGTATACAAGGCACCGGAAAAAATACCACCGACGATTCTTGAAACATATAGCATTGGTAATGTTTCAATAAAACCAGCGAAGATAATAAAGCTCATACTAAAGCCCGTTAATCCGATTAATATTAATTTCTTTCTGCCTGTACGGTCAGATAAGGCACCCCATAGTGGTGCTGTAAAAAAGGAAGCAAGCGCATAGATAGTTAGTAATCCACCCACATGTACCTCGCTATAACCCTGATATAAAATAACTTCAGGCAAAATCGGAATAATAATGCCAAATCCTAAATACACAAAAAACTGGATGGACATTAATAACAAGATGGCTTTCTTCATTGTAATAGAACCTGCTTTCTAAACTCATAACTTACAGACCATTTTACTCGCAAACAACGGAGCAAACAATAAGTACTGTAATCGCTATGAAAATTTCTTGAAGTGGGAGAGATCTCGTAAAGTCCTATCGCCACTAAATGTCCATTTAACGCCAGATTAAGGTCCTGCCAACGCCACATGATTCAAAAACTACTGAATTTCCAATAAAAAAAGAAGCCTTTGCCGCAGCAGAAGCTTCCTAAAAACTATTTCCTATTTCTTCGCTCGTTGAAGACGAAGTGCATTTATTACAACAGATACTGAACTAAACGCCATCGCCGCTCCTGCAACCCAAGGTGCTAGGAAACCTGCGGCAGCGATGGGAATTCCTATTGAATTGTAAGCCAGTGCCCAAAATAGATTTTGTTTAATATTACGAACCGTTAACCGGCTCATCTCAAGAGTATCGGCAACTTTTAATAAGTCTCCTTGCATGAAGGTTACATCCGCAGCCTCCATCGCTACAGCTGCTCCAGTACCCATCGCAATTCCAACATCAGCAACCACTAACGCCGGAGCATCATTAATACCATCACCGACCATAGCCACTTTACGCCCTTCAGCTTGAAGTGACGAGATGACATCGGCTTTTTTAGCTGGCAGGACACCAGCCACAACATGTTCGATGCCGACTTGTTGTGCAATCGCTTGAGCTGTAGTTTGTTGATCGCCAGTAAGCATGACGACATGTATGCCGATTTGTTTTAATGAAGTAATCGCTTCTTTTGACGTCTCTTTGATTTGATCCGCAATTGCGATTGTCGCAACATGAACACCATCTACGACCATGTACATCACTGTTTTACCTAGCTTTTCAAATGTAGATGCTAAATTTAAGGGACTCGACAACTCTACTGAGTGTTCTAACAAAAGCTTGCGTGTTCCCATGATAACTTCTTTTGAATCAACAGTAGCCACAATTCCGTGTCCAGGAATGGCTTTAAACGATGTACACTCAACAAGAGGTAAATTCATTTCTTGACCAAATAACGTAATCGCATGTGCAACAGGATGTTCGGAAAGCTGCTCTGCGCTTGCGGCTAAACCGATGAGCATTTCGCGATCTGAAGATTCCGCCACTTCAAAGTCAGTTACTTCGGGTTTCCCTTTAGTAATGGTTCCAGTTTTATCGAAAACAACTGTATCAATTGATTTTGTATTTTCCATTGATTCAGCTGTTTTGAATAAAATTCCTAATTCTGCTGAACGACCAGAGCCTGCCATTATTGAAGTAGGGGTAGCGAGCCCAAGTGCACATGGGCAAGCAATAACTAGAACTGCAATTGTGCTTTCTAAAGCTGCTGCAAAGTTCCCTGGATCGACTATGAAGTGCCAACTGATAAAGGTGATTAATGCAATTCCTACCACTATCGGTACAAAGATTCCTGAAATTCGGTCAGCTAGTCGTTGAATAGGCGCTTTCGAACCTTGTGCTTCTTCTACTACCCGGATAATCGAAGACAGGACAGTTTCTTTTCCTATCTTAGTTGCGGTCATTCGCAGTGCACCATTCGCATTTATTGTCGCTGCAAACACTTCGTCTTGTGGTCCTTTTTCAACAGGCAAACTTTCTCCGGTTAACATCGATTCATCCACAGCTGAAGAGCCAGAGATGATGACTCCATCGACAGGAATAGAAGCTCCTGGTTTAATTACCAATACATCATTTTTTTGAACTAGGTCTACTGGAATTTCAACAACTGAACCATCCCTTTCAATTAAAGCAATGGCTGGTTGTAGATTCATTAATTTTTTGATTGCATCAGACGAATGTCCTTTCGCACGAGCTTCAAACACTTTGCCTAATAAAATTAGGGTAATCAAGACTGCACTTGTTTCAAAATACAGACCTAACATATGAGACTCATTGTGCTGCAAGCTTTCTATTACTAAGTAAACGCTATAAAAATAAGCAGCTGATGTCCCAAGTGCCACCAAGACATCCATATTGGCACTCTTATTTTTCAGAGCATAATATGCTCCCTTGTAAAAAATCCATCCAATCCAGAACTGAACGGGTGTTGCAAGTGCCCACTGCAAATAGGGATTCATTAAAAACTCAGGTACATATAGATTGGAAGTGAAAGAAAAATGTCCAACCATTGTCCATAATAATGGAAGAGAAAATAACGCCGAAATCCAGAATAATCGAGTTTTCTTTTGAATATCGATCTTCTTGTAATCAATCGTTTCTGCTGTTTCATCGTTTTTGAAGGTTGCGTCATATCCCATGTCTTTAATTTTTTTCACGATTTCGTTTGGAGAAGTTTGATTTGGATCATAAGTTACTTTTCCTGTTTCTAGTGCTAAATTAATGTTAGCAACCGACACGCCATTAAAGCGATTTAATCCTTTTTCAATTCTTGTTGAACATGCAGCGCAGGTCATTCCTTGGATATGTAAATCGATTTCTTCAGACAGGACATCATAACCAAGTGATCGGACTTTTTCTTCCAACTGTAGTGAAGTTAGTATTTTATCATCAAATTGAATATGAGCTTTTTCTGTCGCGTAGTTGACAGAAAAGGACGTGAC
>JBEVEQ010000087.1:0-3170 GCA_040512715.1 Paenisporosarcina sp.
ACTACAGATTCAAGAAGCATTACGAACGTTGCTTAAAAATCGAACAGCCATTATGATTGCGCACAGATTATCAACAATTCGTGAAGCCGATCAAATCATTGTACTAGAACATGGTCAGGTATTAGAATCAGGGAATCATGAGTCACTTATGAAACAAAAAGGACATTACCATCAATTAGTAATGTCTCAGTTTACAACTGATGTAGAATGAATTTGAGCCCTTGAATTAGATATGGTACACTATGCTCATTCGTTAAGTACGGAGGATGAAAGATGAAAAAAGAATTCGTAGTAATTGGCCTCGGTCGATTCGGTGGTAGCATCGTAAGAGAACTTATTGAACAAGGTGCAGATGTGATGGCAATTGATAAGTTTTCAGATCGAGTGGATGAATTTGCGTCGATTGCAACTCAAGCGATTGTAGCGGATACAACAGATGAATCTGTTTTAAAATCACTAGGTATCCGTAATTTTGAACATGTGATAGTTGCCATTGGAGAAGACATTCAATCTAGTATTTTAACAACGTTAATGTTGAAGGAAATTGGCGTTAATAAAATTACAGTTAAAGCTCAAAACGATTATCATGAAAAGGTGTTAAGGAAAATTGGCGCTGATCAGGTTGTCCATCCAGAACGTGATATGGGAATTCGAATCGCCAATCATATGATTTCTACTAACGTCCTAGATTATCTTGAACTTTCAGATGAGCATTCCATAATGGAAATCAAAGCAAATGAATTTTTGGCTGGATCTACACTTATTGACCTTGATATTCGTGCTAATTATGGAATCAATATTGTGGCTATCAAGCGAGGAACTGAAATCTTAGTGTCACCGCAGGCAACTGAAGAGATTCTTTTAAATGATATTTTAATTGTCATTGGTGCAGATTCAGATATTATCCGCTTCGAAAAGAAAGCAATGCATTAAAAGAAGAAGAGAGCCCTAGCGCTCTCTTCTTTTTGATTTATTGTGTTGAATACTCATTTATTAACATAGAAAAACCACAGCCAACTCCATTTGAGGTGTTAACTGTGGTTATTTCATGTGTATTTAAACTTCCATAATGACTGGTAAAATCATAGGACGGCGTTTTGTTTTTTCAAATAGGTAAGGACCAAGGACATCTGTTATCTCATTTTTCAATTCAGACCAAGGGGTTGCCTTCGATTGAATTGTTTTTTGTAGATGACGATTTAACATATGTTGTGCTTCATTGATCATGGCACCTGATTCTCTCATATAGACAAATCCACGTGAGATGATGTCTGGTCCAGAAACGATTTTTTGTCGTTCTTGATCAGTACTAATTACAACGATGACTAAACCTTCTTCAGATAAGATTCGACGATCTCTTAAGACGATATTGCCGATATCCCCAATTCCACTTCCATCAATGTATACATCACCAGAAGGAATTCGACCCGCTACTGCCGCTTCATTTTGACTAAGAGCTAAAACGTCTCCATTTTCCATGATAAATGTATTTTCAGGTTTCACATCACAATCTATCGCAAGTTCTGTATGAATTTTTAACATACGATACTCACCATGAATTGGCATGAAGAATTTAGGTTTCATTAAACGTAGCATCAGTTTTTGTTCTTCTTGTGAACCATGGCCAGAAGTGTGAATATTGCTTAATGGACCGTGAATAACGTCTGCACCAGCACGTGTTAATAGATTAATGGTTCGGTTAACACTGCTACGATTCCCAGGAATAGGGGACGATGAAAAGATTACAGTATCAGCCGGCTGAATTTGAATTTGACGATGAGTACCATTAGCAATTCGGGATAACGCAGCCATTGGTTCACCTTGACTACCTGTACATAAAATCATGACTTCATTTGCAGGTAAACGATTTAACGTTTGAGTATCTACGAATGTTTCATTTGGTGCATTTATATAGCCAAGTTCACGACCAATATTAATCGCATTGTCCATACTTCGACCAAATACAGCAATTTTACGTCCGTGCTGAATCGCTGATTCTACAACTTGTTGGACACGATAAATATTTGAAGAAAACGTAGCAAAAATGATACGGCCATCTACTTTACGGAAGATTTCCGATAAGCTTTCGCCAACTTTGCGCTCTGACATCGTAAAGTTTGGCACTTCAGCATTCGTACTGTCAGAAAGTAAACATAGAACGCCATCTTTACCGATTTCAGCCATTTTAGTTAAGTTTGCAGGCTCACCAACAGGTGTAAAGTCAAATTTAAAATCACCTGTATGTACAATATTGCCGGGTGGTGTTTTCACAACTACTCCATATGCATCTGGAATACTATGAGTTGTTCTAAAGAAACTTACAGAAGTTTTACGGAATTTAATAATTTCGTCTTCTGTGATTACATGCATTTTTGTTGTACGAAGAAGTCCATGTTCCTCCAATTTATTGCGCAATAAGCCTAAAGCTAGTTTACCGCCGTAAACGGGAACATTTAATTGTTTCAGCAAATAAGGAATACCACCAATATGATCTTCGTGACCATGTGTAATAAACAAACCTTTAATCTTGTCTACATTTTTCACTAGGTACGTATAATCAGGAATAACGTAGTCAATCCCGAGTAAATCATCTTCAGGGAATTTAATACCTGCATCAATTAATATAATTTCGTCTTGAAATTGAACACCATAAGTGTTTTTACCGATTTCGCTCAGTCCGCCGAGTGCGAAAACAGCCGCTTGATCATTCTTAACAAATTTCATTAGGTTATACTTTCTCCACGTTAAAGTTTGCGGCAGCTTGTTCGTACTCTAAATGGTTCCCTTCAAGTAACTGAACGAATTCAATATTATACTTGCGATCTTTAAGCGCATAGCGAACTGCTCGCTCTGAATCAGCTTCCATATAAAGGCTTTGTGTGTTTTCGCGAACTGGCACTTCAAGCACGTTTTCTTGATAATAAACTTTGTAGATCATGTTTCGCTCTCCTTTTTCACGTTCATAATAAAATCATTCTCTTTATATTATCATGTTGCTCTTTTAAAATAAAGAAAAGCCCTACTATAAATAGTAGGGCATAAAATTAAGCAATCGTCTTTTTACCGAGTATGCCGCCCAGCCGTCTTAATAATTTCTTTTTTAGACGCTTTAACATGGCAAATCACTCCTTATACCTCATTATACGATTTTTTGCAAGTATTGTAAAGGC
>JBEVEQ010000111.1:0-3915 GCA_040512715.1 Paenisporosarcina sp.
GTAATATGACGAAACATTCCCTTCGCTCACAAATCGGAATTGTTCAGCAGGATGTTTTTCTTTTTACCGGAACCATAAAAGAAAATATTGCTTACGGTAAAAAAGATGCATCACCAGAAGAAATATTTGAAGCGGCCCGAAAAGCTCATTTAGAGGAATTCATCTCGGAATTGCCAGACGGTTATGATACTCAGATTGGTGAACGAGGATTAAAACTGTCAGGTGGTCAAAAACAACGATTAGCCATTGCGCGTATGTTTTTGAAAAACCCGCCTATCTTAATTTTAGATGAAGCAACCTCCGCATTAGATACTGAGACTGAAAAAATTATTCAACAATCCTTAACAGAACTAGCAGAGAATCGAACTACACTGATAATTGCTCATCGTTTGGCTACCATCCGAAATGCTGATCGTGTAATCGTCGTCACAAAAGAAGGCATTGTTGAAGATGGCTCATATTTAGAATTAGTCGAAGCCGATGGACTTTTTGCTCGCCTTCATAATATCCAGTTTCAACAAATATAATCGAGTTCATTGACACAAAAAAGCATGGCCTAGTTTAACGGCCATGCTTTTTCTTATTTCCCTAATACGAATTCTTGGTATCGATCATAATCAGCTTGCTTTAATTCGACTTTCAACAACGTACCTTCTTCTTCATATTCTGAGGATTGCACAGATGCTTGCTCATTTAAATACGATACGACATCGCCACGCTCATAAGGTATCATCATTCGACAAGTTTTATAACCGCCAAAAATGTGCGTACGAATCATTTCAAGCAATTCATCCAGACCAACACTTTCTTTTGCAGAAATCCAAATGTTGTTTCCACTTACATGTGGATAATTTAAACCAGCTAAATCTGATTTATTAAACACATCGAGTGTTGCTACATTTTCTACACCAACTGCTTGAAGTGTTTCATTGGTAACTTCCATCATGTAGCGATGCTCTTCATTTGAAACGTCGACAATGTGGAGTAACAAGTCTGCTTCCCTTGCTTCTTCAAGCGTGGAACGGAATGCTTTTACAAGATGTGTAGGTAACTTACTAACAAATCCTACGGTATCTGTTAATAAGAATTCTTTTTGATCAGGTAATTTAATTTGTCGCACAGACGTTTCAAGTGTTGCAAAGAGCATGTCTTTTTCAAATACTTGCTTGTCTTCTACTTGTCCCGTTTTTGTGAGCAAACGATTCATAATTGTCGATTTTCCTGCATTTGTATAACCAACAATCGAGACTACAGGCACTTCGTTTTTCTTTCGTTGTTTTCTCTGAGTTTCCCTTTGATCTTTCACATGCTCTAAATCACGACGAAGTTTGGCGATTTGATCTTCAATTTTACGACGGTCGAGTTCTAGTTTTGTTTCACCAGCACCTCTGTTTTTAAACCCGCCGCCAGTGCCACCACCTTGACGTCCTAATGACGCTCGCAATCCGACCAGTCGTGGAAGCATATATTGTAATTGAGCTAATTCAACCTGCATTTGGGCTTCTTTCGACTTAGCCCTACGTGCGAAGATATCGAGAATGAGCATGGTTCGGTCAATAACTTTGCATTCCAATGCCGATTCTAAATTACGAATTTGAGACGGAGACAGCTCATCATTGAAAATCACCAAGTTCGCGTCTGCTTCTTCATAGAACGCTTGAATTTCTTCAATTTTCCCTTTTCCCACATAGTGTGCGGGATTTACTCGGTCTAAATTTTGGATAACTTCTCCAACCACCTCAACTTTTAAGGCTTCAGCTAAGTTATGTAATTCCTCTAAACCATATTCAAAATGTTCATCCTTTTTTAAGTTAACACCCACAATAATGGCGCGTTCATTTAATTCTTCCATTTATTTATCCTCCTCAAAATCCACTGAGACAGAATCGTTAATCCCTTTTTTTACCATTAAAAATATATAGAAAAAGAGAGCAGATGAATCGCTCTCTTTTCTTGAAAATATATTTGGTTTTCAAAATGGATAGATCTATCCCGATTAAACTGCCCAGCAGTTCTTTGCATTATTCAGTTTCATCGCAAAGTGTTCCATCGGAATTTGTAGTCAATCATTCGGAAAACCTCCGTTCCTTAAAGTAACCTTATCGTACCATACTCTTTTTAAAAGTTTCAACTTCCTACAATTGTCTGAACCCTCCCGTATTTGCTTTTACTTTAACTTCAGCAAATCTCTTGACATCCATTTCTTTTGTTAAGAGTGTACCAATCCAACCACCTATAAAACCAAGAGGGACTGATACAAGTGCTGGATTCGTCAACGGGAAGATTGGATTTCCTGTAATAATCGCTGCACCTTCAACTGGATTCATTACACTTGGACTTATGGAAACAAGAATTAATGCAGATATCAGTCCTGTAGCCATTGCTGAGATAGCACCTGTCGTATTAAACTTTTTCCAAAAAATTGTATAGACGATTACCGGCAAATTAGCACTAGCAGCTATACAAAATGCAAGTGACACAAGGAATGCGACATTCAAACTCTGAGCAAATAATGCCAAAATAATGGAGAACACAGCCACACCCACTGAAGCATATCTTGCAGCTAGCATCTGTTCTCTATCTGTAACTTTCCCTTTTTTAATGATTTGTCCATATATATCATGTGCAAATGCGGAAGCACCCGATAATACAAGTCCAGCAACGACAGCTAAAATTGTAGCAAATGCCACTGCCGATACAAATGACATTAAAAAATCGCCGCCCAATTTTTGAGCGAGTAAGGGAGCGGCCATATTACCAGCAGGATTTGTTGACACGATTAAATCTTGTCCCACAAATGCAGCTGCACCAAAGCCTAAAAAGATGGTCATGACATAGAAAATACCAACAATCCAAGTCGCCCACATAACAGAACTGCGTGCTGTTTTTGCATCTCGAACTGTAAAGAATCGCATTAAGATATGTGGCAATCCCGCTGTCCCAAGAACAAGGGCAAGCATCAGTGATAGTGTATCAAGCGGCATCGTGTACTTTATTCCAGGATTCAAATAATCTGCTCCATGAGGAGTAGCGGTTTTCATATACGTAAACATTTCAAATATATTGAAATTGAATTTCATTAATACCAAAAACGAAATAATAATAGTACCCGCCATAAGTAAAACTGCTTTTATAATCTGTACCCAACTGGTTGCCGTCATACCTCCAAATAAAACATAGACAGTCATCATGATTCCAACCAGTAACACCGCAATCCAATATGGAATATCGAAAAGTAATTGAATCAATGCACCAGCTCCGACCAACTGCGCAATCATATAAAAAATAACAATAGTAATTGAACTAATTGCCGCCCCAGCACGAACTTTCTTCGCATTGAATCGAGAATTGATCATATCTGCAAGGGTGTACTTACCTAAATTACGCAATGGTTCCGCAACGATGAAAAGTACTACTAAATAAGCAACCAAATAACCGATGGAAAATAAAAATCCATCAAATCCATATAACGCAATGGCCCCTGCTATCCCTAAAAATGAAGCTGCCGATAGATAATCACCTGCAATCGCAAGACCATTTTGCCATCCGGTTAAACCTCCACCAGCTGTATAAAATTCACTTGCCGTATTCGTTTTCTTAGCAGCAAAATATGTAATCACCAGCGTCATCCCAACAATCGCTAAAAACAAGATTATTACGATTGGATTCATTTGAGTTCCTCCTCGTCGTAATTAAATTCTTTTAAAGTTTGATGTGCCATGATATCAAACTTAGCAGCTTTTTTCATGTAAACGGTTACAAAAATCCACGTCATTATGAACAAACCAAGAGCATATATCCAGTTCCACGAAATGTCATCTATAAACGAAGTATTTAATATAGTTGAATATGAAATTATAAGAGGAAATAATAGATAAAGACCTAAAAACAATATCGTACTTGGAACTAGAAACC
>JBEVEQ010000303.1:0-10178 GCA_040512715.1 Paenisporosarcina sp.
ATTTTGAGTTTTACCCCCTCAAGAGAACCCGTTATCTTATTGATTGGCTTTTTTGTTAGAATGAAAGAAAGAAGGAGCGATAGGGTTCATATCTTAAACGGGTTGTGCATAAACTATGAGTATTTATATCGATTTCTTTATATGTCAATTAAAGAAAAATGCATATATTAATGAGTGTTTACAACGTTTTTTAAATAAAAGAGATTCCTTGATAAAGTTAGGTTGATAGCGTTTTCATTCAATAGAATAAATAAAAATGCACATTTTTTGTTGTCAGAATTTTATGTGAACAGTGAGATTTTGTGATATACTTGTTCGATATCTATAGAGAAATCTCTCAAAGATGAAGAGAAAGGGGCGATGTCATGACGAAGAATGGATATCCAGTTTCACAAGGATTGTATGATCCGGAAAACGAACATGAGGCTTGTGGAATTGGTATGATTGCAAATATTAATGGCAGGAAATCACATAGTATCGTTCAACATGCGGTAACCATTCTCTGCAATATGGAACATAGAGGAGGTCAATCCGCTGATACTAGCACTGGAGATGGAGCTGGTATTTTAACTCAAATTCCTCATCGCTTTTTCCAAAAACAATGCGAGAAAGAAGATATTATTTTACCGAGAGAAGGCGAATACGCGGTCGGCATGGTATTTCTACCAAAAGATCACGAGATTCGAATGAAGAGTAAAGAAATTTTTGAACGAATCATTTCGGAAGAAGGTCTAAAGTGTCTTGGATGGCGTCCAGTACCTACCAATGATTCATTTGTTGGAAAAGTAGCTACGAAATCTAAACCTACGATTAGACAAGTATTCATTCAAATGTCCGATGAACAAGATCAATTGGCATTCGAACGAAAATTATATATTATCCGTAAGCGCATTGAGCGCGAAATGTCCGCCTTTAAAGGATACGATGACGTTTATATATGCAGTTTATCAACGCAAACCATCGTCTACAAAGGTATGCTTATCCCCGAACAACTAGATTCTTTTTTCATCGACTTAAATCATCCTGATTTCAAATCTGCTTTAGCACTCGTCCATTCTAGATTCAGCACAAATACGTTCCCAAGCTGGAAACGTGCACATCCAAACCGCTATACCATCCATAATGGAGAATTTAATACACTGCGTGGCAATGTAAATTGGATGCGAGCGCGTGAACAAATGTGTGAATCTGAATTTTTCAAACAAAATGATTTACAAAAAATAATGCCAATAATTGATGCTGATGGCAGTGATTCCTCCATTTTTGACAACAGCTTTGAATTTCTACACTTGTCAGGAAGATCTCTTGCACATACTGCCATGATGATGGTACCCGAACCTTGGGCGAACGATCAGACGATTATTGAAGAAAAACGTGATTTTTATGAGTATCACAGTACATTAATGGAGCCTTGGGATGGTCCTGCTGCTCTAGTGTTTACGAATGGGAAGCAAATTGCAGCTTGCCTTGACCGGAATGGTTTAAGACCGGCACGTTATTATGTTACGAAAAGCGGCATGATTGTACTAGGTTCAGAGGTCGGCGCTTTGGATATTTTTGCGGACGATATTGAATACAAGGAACGATTAGCACCAGGGAAAATCCTTTTAGTCGATTTAGAAAAGGGAACAATTATTCCGGATGAAGAAGTCAAACTTCAAATTGCCTCTGAACAGCCTTATAAAGAGTGGTTGAAAAATATGACCAATCTAGAAGATTTACCTGAAGCCAGTGATCAGTCACCCATCTATACGGGTGAACTCTTACTACAGCAACAGCTCGCTTTTGGTTATACACGTGAAGAACTGACGAAGATTATTAAGCCGTTAGTGTTAGAAGGAAAGGACCCGGTCGGATCGATGGGGTACGATTCTCCTTTGGCCGTTTTATCGAAAAAACCTCAATTGCTTTACAACTATTTTAAACAACTATTTGCACAAGTAACGAATCCCCCTATTGATGCCATTCGAGAGAAGATTATTACGATGGTGGATACAACAATTGGTGCAGAAGGAAATTTGGTCAATCCGAATGCAGAAAGCTGCCGGCATATTCGGTTGAAAACGCCAGTCTTGACCAATCGTCAATTAGAATCTTTGCGTCAACAACAATTAGAAGGCTTTAAAACAGCTACATTTTCAATTCTTTTTAACGCTAATAAAGAACAGGGACATCTTGAACATGCACTTGAGGAACTGTTTGTTAAAGCCGATCAAGCCGTAAATGAAGGAACTACATTGCTGATTTTATCGGACAGAGGAGTTTCTGAACAGTTAGCTGCAATTCCTGCTTTATTAGCAGTTTCAGGCTTGCATCACCATTTAATTCGCCAAGGAACAAGGACCAAAGTTAGTATTTTGCTAGAATCGGGAGAGCCGAGAGAAGTACATCATTTCGCAACTCTTCTAGGTTTTGGTGCAGAAGGCATAAATCCGTATTTAGCTTTTGATTCGATTCGAGAGTTAATGGTTATAGACGAACTTCAACTGCCTTCATTAGAACAAGCTGAAAGCAATTATATACACTCCGTCACAGATGGAATTATTAAAGTGCTTTCTAAAATGGGCATTTCTACGATACAAAGTTACCGTGGTGCACAAATCTTTGAAGCAGTTGGCATTCATATGGATGTTATTGATAAATATTTCACGCGAACTTCTTCACGTCTTGGCGGAATTGGCTTGGACTTAATTGAAAAAGAAGCCCTTCTTCGACATGAAATTGGTTTTAGAGAGAATCGTGGAGGCAATAAAACCTTGGATGCTGGAGATGAATTCCAATACCGAGCAAATGGAGAAGATCATCAATACAATCCAAGTACGATTCATACTCTTCAACACGCTTGTCGAATGAATAATTACGAAGTCTTTAAAAAATACACAAGCATGCTGACGGATGAAAAGGTCAACCTTCAATCATTACGTGGTTTATTGAAATTTAAAGAACGTCCTTCCATTCCGATTGAAGAAGTTGAGTCAATCGAAGCGATTTGTGCTCGATTCAAAACAGGTGCAATGTCGTACGGTTCCATATCAAAAGAAGCACATGAAGCTTTGGCGATTGCAATGAATCGTGTTGGTGGACGTAGTAATACCGGTGAGGGTGGAGAGGACATTGACCGTTTCACACCTGACGCCAATGGCGATTCGAGACGTAGCTCGATTAAACAAGTAGCGTCTGGTCGATTTGGTGTAACAAGTCATTATTTAGTGAACGCAGACGAGATCCAAATTAAAGTGGCACAAGGGGCAAAACCTGGAGAAGGTGGACATCTTCCTGGGAAAAAAGTATACCCTTGGATTGCAGAGGTTCGTGGTTCTACGCCTGGTGTGGAACTGATTTCACCTCCACCTCATCACGATATTTACTCAATCGAAGACTTAGCCGAATTGATTCATAACTTAAAAAATGCCAATCCGAAAGCGCGTGTTAGTGTGAAATTAGTATCGGCTGTTGGCGTAGGAACAATTGCTGCCGGTGTAGCGAAAGGTCGAGCGGACTTAGTTTTAATAAGTGGTTATGATGGTGGTACAGGAGCTGCTCCAAGAACGAGCTTGAAACATACAGGATTGCCGTGGGAAATTGGTTTAGCTGAGACGCACCAAACCTTATTATTAAATGGACTTCGTGACCGAATTGTCATTGAAACGGACGGCAAAATGATGACAGGAAGAGACGTAGTATTAGCCACATTGCTCGGAGCAGAAGAATATGGATTTTCAACGGCACCACTAGTGGTGCTTGGTTGTGTCATGATGCGCGTATGTCATATGGATACATGTCCAGTTGGCGTAGCTACTCAAAATCCCGAGCTTCGAAAAAAATTCACAGGTAATGCAGAACATGTCGCGAATTTCATGCGTTTTATTGCCATGGAAACAAGGGAACTGATGGCCCAACTTGGTTTTAGAACGATTAATGAAATGGTAGGTCGCACGGATGCGTTAGAAGTAAATCAAGCAATTGACCATTGGAAAGCAAAGGATATTGACTTGTCTGCTCTATTGTATTCACCAAATCTACCTGCCAAGGTAGGGCGTTATCATACAGTTGACCAAGATCATGGATTAGAGAAAACACTCGATTTCCAAGAATTGATTCCGATTTGTAAAAAGGCGATTGAAAATAAAGAGCCTGTTGAATTTACCACCGCAATTCGAAACATTAACCGCGTAACAGGTACGATGCTCGGTAGTGAAATCACGAAACGATACGGTGAAAAGGGATTACCTGAGGATACGATTCGATTAACATTAAAAGGTTCAGCTGGTCAAAGCTTTGGTGCCTTTATTCCTAAAGGAATGACACTCAAATTAGTAGGAGATTCCAATGACTTTGTTGGAAAAGGACTATCAGGTGGGAAAATCATTGTGCACCCGGATCCCGTTGTAACCTTTGCTCCGGAGAAAAATATCATCATTGGAAATGTTGCCTTTTACGGGGCATCAGCTGGTGAAGCGTATATTCAAGGGATTGCTGGAGAGCGTTTCTGCGTACGTAATAGCGGAGCCAACGTGGTTGTAGAAGGCGTAGGCGACCATGGATGTGAATATATGACTGGTGGCAAGGTTGTCGTTTTAGGACAGACCGGACGTAACTTTGCGGCTGGAATGTCTGGTGGTATTGCCTATGTGTTTGATGAAGATGGAACCTTTAATACAAGATGTAACACAGAGTTAGTTCATCTTCAAAAGATTGATCACGAAGATGAATTGGTCGATGTGTACGCCATGCTTGAAAAACACGTCGCATATACAAATAGCTCCCATGGTAAACGGATCTTAACCTACTGGGAGAAATATGCACCGCAATTTGTAAAAGTGATTCCAAAAGCTTACTTGAAAATTAATACACGTATTCAAGCCTTGCAAAACGAAGGATTAAGCGTATTTGATGCACAAATGATGGCATTTGATGAAAGTAATAAGGAAGCAGCTGGCGTGAAGTAGGTTAGCGGAAAGGAGGAGTCCCATGGGAAAGCCAACAGGATTTATGGAATATGCACGACAAGCACAGCCTGAACGAACACCACTGGAGCGATTGAAAGATTGGCAGGATTATACGTTGCCGATGTTAGACACGGAAGTGCAAGAACAAGGTGCGCGCTGTATGGACTGCGGAGTTCCCACATGCCATACCGGAATGGAAATCAACCGGGTTACGACAGGATGTCCTGTTAATCATTTAATCCCTGAATGGAATGATCTTGTGTATCAAGGTCAATGGAAAGAAGCACTGAAGCGGGAACATGAAAAAAATAACTTCCCGGAATTCACGGGAGCCGCTTGTCCAGCACCATGTGAAGGGGCTTGTGTGTTAGGAATAAACGAACCACCTGTAGCCATTCGAACAGTGGAGCGTGCCATTATTGAAAAAGGCTTTGAAGAAGGTTGGGTCATTCCAGAGCCTCCTGAAAAGCGAACGGGTAAAAAGGTTGCCGTCATCGGTTCAGGTCCTGCCGGATTAGCCGCAGCAGCCCAATTGAATAAAGCCGGTCATTGGGTCTCAGTATTTGAAAGAAATGATCGTGTAGGCGGATTACTCACTTATGGAATTCCTGAAATGAAGCTTCCGTATGAAATGGTGCAGCGTCGTGTGGGTCTATTGGAACTTGAAGGTATTAAGTTCATCACCAATACAGAGGTTGGAAAAGACTATTCGGTAGAACAACTTCATCAAGAATTTGATGCAGCAATTTTATGTGGAGGAGCCACTGTTCATCGAGATGTTCATGTAGAAGGTCGAGAATTGAAGGGTGTTCATTACGCAATGGACTTCCTTCATTCGAATACAAAAAGCTATCTGGATTCCAATCATCAAGATGGGCAATTTCTATCTGCAAAAGGCAAAGATGTCATTGTTATTGGTGGGGGTGACACGGGAACAGATTGTTTGGCTACCGCAGTCCGTCACAATTGTAAGAGCCTCACTCAATTTGATATTTACGACCAAAAGGGGTCTATTCGTGATGATGTCGGCAACCCTTGGCCGCAATATCCAGTCATTCATCGAATCGAATATGGTCAAAAGGAAGCGGCAAGTAAATTTGGTGAAGACCCAAGAGCGTTTGCTGTGCAAACCACACGTTTTGTTGGAGACGAGCAAGGTCACGTAAAAGAAGTCCATACGGTGAACGTTAAACTACGAATTGACGAAGAAGGAAATCGAGTTCGTGAGGAAATTCCAGGAACCGAGAAAGTGTGGCCTGCAGATTTAGTGTTGCTCGCCATCGGATTCAGTGGACCGGAGCAAGGACTTCTTCAGCAACTGAACATTGAAACGAATTCAAATTCTACTGTGAAAGCAGAGTACGGCAAGTATGTAACAAACGTAGAAGGTGTCTTTTCTGCTGGAGACATGCGTCGAGGCCAAAGTTTGATTGTATGGGCCATCAATGAAGGTCGCGAAGTCGCGAGAGAATGTGATCGATACTTAATGGGTGCTACAGTTTTGCCTTAATAGATTAATTTAGACTGAAAAGCAGTGAGAATTTGTTCTCGCTGCTTTTTTTGTTAGGAAACTCTTTTATAGAGGGAAGTCAACTGCAGTTTTTAGTCAAAAGCCAGAAAAACTCTTTCAAACGACAGAGTAATCGGTTCTATCGCCACATTATCAATGGTTTGCGCCAGAAAATGTCCCTGAATCGCCAGGAAAACAGAAATTCTCGCCACATTACGACGAATCCTCAACTACAAAAACCTTCTTTCAAGAACTTTTACTTGACGGAACACTCAAAAATGACTAAAATCCTTAATGGCTCACCTGTTAATCAGGCAGAGCGGGTAGGGAGAGGGCTAATTAAATAGAAGGTTGAAGAAATGTTAAATTGGATCGATCAGTTTTTTGGTCTTCAAGCGAACCGAACGACATTTAAAAGGGAAGTAATGGCTGGGCTAATCGGGTTTTTTACGGTAGTTTACATTATTGCTGTCAATGCTCTTATTCTTTCCGAGGCAGGTATGCCGCTTGAAGCTGCCATTATAGCAACCATTGCAGCGTCTGTATTTGGATGCTTGCTTATGGGGTTTTGGGGTAACGCTCCGATATTGCTCGTTCCGGGAATGGGAATTAATGCATTGTTTTCTTACACCATGGTCCAGTCAATGGGCTTATCATGGCAAGAAGCATTAGCTGTTGTTTTCGTTTCAGGTTTGATTTTTGTCGTTATCGCATTCACACGTTTTTCAAGCATGCTTAGTGTAGCGGTTCCTCATTCGTTAAAAGAAGCGATTACGGTTGGACTTGGATTGTTTCTTATGTTAATCGGCCTTGAAAAAGGCGGAATTATAGAAAAAGGTTCGAGTTCGATTTTAGCTTTAGGTTCTTTTGGTGAACCTCAAGTGCTAGCAACAATCCTAACTTTTCTCGTTGCGATTATTTTGTTCATACGAAATGTACCGGGTAATTTCTTGATAACGGTTATTGTAGGAACGATTATCGCTTCGTTATTCGGCTTGATTGATGTTAATCAAGATAGTGCAACGACTTTTTCATCTGCGGATGCATTCAGTGTTCTAGGTGCTTTGTCATTTGAAAGCGTATTGTCCATGACGTTTTGGGTTGCGGTTTTCTCGTTAACGATGGTCATTGTGTTTGAAAACATTGGCCTTGTTCATGGCCAAGTGTCATTCATCAATCGTCCAGATCGCTTCAAAAAAGCTTTCCAAGCAACATCGATTTCAGCAATGACTTCAGGTGTTTTTGGAACAAGCCCAACAGTAGCTTCTGTAGAAAGTGCTGCTGGAATGGCTGCGGGAGGACGTACAGGACTGACCACCATTACAGCAGGAATGCTGTTTTTAGGGGCTGCGTTCTTTATTCCAATGATTAAACTCATTCCAAATAGCGCCATTGCACCGATTCTCATCATTATTGGCGGCTTGATGGTTCAAAATATCCGAAACCTGGATATGAAAGATTTGAGTGAGAGTTTCCCGGCCTTATTTATCGTCGTGATGATTCCGTTTACGTATAGCATTGCGGATGGAATGGCAATCGGTTTCATTTTATATCCAATATTAAAAGTAGCAATTGGAAAATGGAAAGAAGTCACGCCAACACTTTATGTAATAGCAGGGTTATTTTTAATGAACTTTGTGTTTCATGTAATAGGTTAATAAAAAGTAAGAAGCACACTCGCGAATTATAAGTCGTTCAGTATTGAATCACTTTTTCGTAAATAAAACCCAAAATAGGCACCCAATTAGTAATACAATTGGATGCCTATTTTTATTTTTCATAATTTGTATGTAATTTACCCCTAGTTGTACATTCAATTAACAAATCAATTATTTTTATCTGAATACCAATATTTTGTCTAATCAGTCGTTACAGATGCATAACCCATTTTACACCGGACTCGTATATTTTAGTTCAAACGTTTAGTTTGGTAGCAACACCAACCGTAAAGTCTCCTGCATCTATAGTTTGTCTCTTAATGACTAATACTTCTTTACCTAAAGTAAGTTCCTCTTCAATTACCCAGGGAATATCCTCCGCATTTGTATACACGATGCCATTCAACATAAAAATATCTGCATCCGTATTATTTAATCAGATATCTGCAGCAGTAGGATTTCCTTTAGTGTTATCTTCTTCGGGTTCCTTCATAGTCTAGTCATTACATGAAAGCATTAAAAAAGAAATAAAGATTAAGGCTGAGGATAAATAAACTTTTTTCATTTAATTCCTCCTATGTTCTTTAGAAGAATATCACTTTCATACAATACACCAATATTACCCATATTTTCATATAAGAATTTGTTACTCTCAGTGAACAATTTTGTTATTCACTCCAATAAAACCTAGGTAAATAATGACAACTATTCCAAATCCAATGTGTTAGTATAGTATAAATACTGACTTTTGAGGTGTGCAACATGACAAAACAAAAAGAAAAGGTACTTTCGATTACCAACTTAACTATGAGCTATGGATCGAAACAAGTGTTAAATGGGATTAATTTAGAAGTGCACCAAGGCGAAATCATCGGTTATATTGGACCGAATGGAGCGGGGAAAAGTACGACTGTTAAAATCATGCTAGGTTTGCTAGAAGGTTATAAAGGAAAGGTTGAAATTTTTGGGGAAGATATTTCAATTGGAAGCTATACATATAAACGAAAAATCGGCTACGTGCCGGAAAATGCCGAGGTTTATGACAATCTTACAGCCAGTGAATACTTAACGTTTATGGGAGAGCTTTATGGACTCGATCAAAAATATGCGGGGGAAAAGGCTTACAGTTTGATGAAGGAATTTGGTTTGGAAAAAGTTTTTCATAGCCGTATTTCTTCTTATTCAAAAGGGATGAAGCAGAAAGTACTTATCATATCGAGTTTGTTACACGATCCGGATTTGTTGTTTTGGGACGAACCTTTGAGTGGATTAGATGCAAACTCGATGATGATTATTAAAGAAATTTTGATTCAGCTTGCTGGCCAAGGTAAAACGATTTTTTACTCCTCTCATATTATGGACGTGGTTGAAAAAATTAGTAGCCGAATTATTCTTTTGGCTGAGGGACAAGTATTAGCTGATGGCACCTTCGAAGATTTGCAAAATCAGAGTAAAGAAGGATCTCTAGAACTGATTTTCAATCAGTTAACTGGATTCAATGAACACAAGAGTATTGCTGAAAGTTTTGTTATGAAAGTTAGAGAGGGACAACCAAATGGATGATTTCCGTTCGTTAAGAGTCCTAGATATTTTTAAGGTTTTATTTATGCAGTTGGGCATTGACTATCCGGTTATGAGAAGAATTTTGCAAGTGAAATTGACATTAGACGATCGTCGTGTACCTACTATTTTTAACGGGGAACTAAAGAAAAAGGAAGGTAGTCAATTTCTAAAAACATTAGGATTGTATGCCTTTTATGGATTGATCTTAATTCCTTTTATCATTCTTGGCGAAAACTATATGTTTCAAATGAGTTTAGTTTTTGGCATGATTATGTTTATTCTAATGACATCGATGATTTCTGATTTTTCAACTGTCCTTTTAGACATAAGAGACAAATCTATTTTAAATACAAAACCAATCAGTAAGAAAACCATTAGTGCAGCCAAAATCCTTCATGTGATGATTTATATGACCTTCATTACAATTTCTTTTGTAACGATTCCATTTGCAGTGAGTTTATTCACAAAAGGAATTTGGTTTTCTCTTATTTTTTTCGC
>JBEVEQ010000193.1:0-8372 GCA_040512715.1 Paenisporosarcina sp.
TATCTGAGCAAGACACGATTATTGATGGTGCGCAAGAGCAACTAGTGGAAGCCAGTGCCGAGCTTGAGCGATGGGATGGACGCAAACAATTACTCGCAGAGAAACGTCAAAATACAGATCAACAAATTGAAAAGCTTCAGCAAAATATTCGTGATTTTGATGAAGAAAAAAGTGAATTAGAAAATGAATATGCGCAAAAGCTCCAAAGTGCGAAAAATAGACAACAAGAGTTACTTCAAAAGAGAACGGAATTAAAACAACTAGACCATTTACTCAAACAGTCTTCTGCAGAAATTGAAAGTGAAATGGAAGAATGGAAAACAACTTATATCGAGAGATTAAACGAAGAAGCTACAGTGAAGAATGAGTTAAAGCATTTAGATCAACAAGTTGTCCAGCAAATGGAGCAAACAGAAAAAATGAAGGGTGAAAACTCTTTAATTTCTGAAGAGTTACATGTTGTGGGTTCGAACCGATCAAATGTCGCAAACTCATTAGCTGTTGTTTCAAAACAATTGCAAGAAAAGGTTGAGCTTTTTAAGAGTGAACAAGAAGTTTATTCGAAAGAAAAAGACCAATTGGAATCTAAGCAATCTCTTCTTTATCAAGCTTATCAACATCAACAGCAGTTAAAAGCTAGAAAAGAGTCTCTAGAAGCGTTAGAAGCCGATTTTTCGGGATTTTATCAAGGTGTTAAGGATATATTGGTTGCTCGTGAAAAAGGCCAGTTAAGAGGGATTAGTGGTGCAGTAGCTGAACTCATTCAAGTGAAACCTGAATTCACTAAAGCCCTTGAAACTGCACTTGGTGCTTCTATGCAACACATCGTAACAGAGACGGATGACGATGCAAGAAAAGCGATTTCGTTCTTAAAGGAAAGAAAGATGGGACGCGCGACCTTTTTACCTAAATCGGTCATGAAATCCCGTAAACTTTCAAAAGATTCTTTGCAATCTATTTCAACTCATCCAGCATTTATTGATACTGCAGATGAATTAGTTTCTTTTGATGACCAAAATCGTAGAATCATAGAAAATCTTCTTGGTAATGTAGTCATTGTGAAGGATTTACAAGGCGCTTCTCAAATCGCCAAAACTGCTCAGTATCGATTCCGTGTCGTTACCTTAGATGGTGATATCGTGAATGCTGGTGGTTCATTAACAGGTGGATTTACTAAACAACAGTCCTCAGTGTTCTCAAGAAAAGCTGAATTAGAAGAACTTTCTACGAAACTTACTGCGATGAATGAGACAATATTTCAAGCAGAGAGTTCGATATCCCAGCTGAAAAACACGGTTGAAACACGTTCGAAGCAACTTGAAATAAGACGTGTAGAAGGCGAAGAAATTCGTGCAAAAGAGTTAGAATTGAGTTCTGAATTACGCGAGTTAGAATCAGCTTATAAACGATTAAAAGAACGGGAATATATCTTCCGTTCCGAAAATGAACATGTTTCAGGACGAAAAAATGAGTTGGCTCAAAAGCAAGAGCTCGCACAACAACGTTTAAATGAGTTAAAGAAAGAATTAACTCATATCAATGAAACCATTGATCGTTTAACGTCGATGAAATTCCAAAGTCAAAATGAGCGAGATCGTTTAACTGAACAATCTGCAGAACTGCGTTCTCAAATAGCTGTGTTGTCAGAACAAGTGGCTACAGCAGAGTATTCTGTGTCAGAACTTCAGATTAAAATCGCAAAAGTTACATCTAAAAAGGATCAAGCTGCTAAAGAAATGGATTGGTACCGATCAGGCAATATGGAGGTTGGTCCATCTAAAGAAGAGATTCTTACGCAACTATCTAGTTGGCAGGAGAAAAAACAATCCTTACAACAAATTGTTAGTGAAGGCAGAGAAAAAAGGTTAGTTATTAACCAAAATGTACAGCAACTCGAACTTCAACTGAAGAAACATCAACATCTTCATAAACAAGCATTAGATGCATTAAGAGCAGCAGAAGTCCGTGTGAATCGATTAGACGTCGAACAATCGTCGTTATTAACTCATCTAGAAGAGCAATATCAACTAACTGATGACGAAATCGATTATCCAGATACCGAAACGTTTAACGAAGAAGTATCTAGAAAAAGAGTGAAGCTTTTGAAACAATCGATTGATGAATTAGGTCCTGTTAACATAGGTTCCATTGAAGAGTATGAGCGTGTTTTAGAACGTCACACATTCCTAACAGAACAAAGACAGGATTTATTGGAAGCAAAAGAAACTCTCCATGAAGCCATAAAAGAAATGGATGAAGAAATGACGATTCGATTTAGTGAAACGTTTTACGCTATTCGAACACAATTTGTTCGAGTCTTTAGGGAGTTATTTGGTGGTGGCCAAGCTGATTTAGTATTGACCAATCCTGAGTCTCTTTTAGAAACTGGTATCGATATTATCGCTCAACCTCCGGGTAAGAAATTACAAAATCTTAGTTTGCTATCAGGTGGAGAACGAGCACTTACAGCAATCGCTTTATTATTTGCGATTTTAAATATTCGTCCAGTGCCTTTCTGTATACTCGATGAAGTAGAAGCTGCATTAGATGAATCGAATGTGGTACGTTACAGTCAGTATTTAAAGAAATTTAGTCATGAGACACAGTTTATCGTCATCACCCATCGCAAAGGGACTATGGAAGGCGCAGATGTTCTTTATGGAATAACGATGCAGGAATCAGGGATTTCGAAACTGGTGTCTGTCAAACTTCAAGAAGAACAAAAGGCACTTGTTGCACAAGGGAGCGAGCGAGCATGAGTTTTTTTAAGAAAATGAAAGAAAAGTTAACGGGTACTCAAGAATCGGTGACCGTTTCAGAAAAATTTAAAGACGGTCTTGCCAAAACACGAAATCAATTCACTTCAAAGGTCAATGATCTTGTTGCTAAATATCGCAAAGTAGATGAGGATTTCTTTGAAGAACTTGAGGAGATTTTATTACAAGCAGATGTTGGCTTTGAAACAGTAATGGAGCTGATGGATTCGCTCCGTTTTGAAGTGCAACGTAAAAACATGAAGGATACAGCTGGAATTCAATCCGTAATTTCCGAGAAACTTGTTGAAATTTATGAATCTGGTGAAGAATCATCTAATGAGTTAAATATGCAAGTGGATGGTTTAACAGTGATCTTGTTTGTTGGTGTCAATGGAGTTGGTAAAACAACAACAATTGGTAAATTAGCTCATCGTCTGAAATCTGAAGGGAAATCCGTTTTATTAGCTGCTGGAGATACGTTTAGAGCTGGCGCAATTGAGCAACTGCAAGTGTGGGGTGACCGTGTAGGTGTAGAGGTTATCAAACAGTCCGAAGGTTCTGACCCTGCAGCTGTAATGTATGACGCCGTTCGAGCAGCGAAAAGTCGTGGTGTTGATGTCCTGATTTGTGATACAGCCGGTCGATTACAAAATAAAGTGAATTTAATGAATGAGCTAGAAAAAGTGCATCGTGTTATTTCAAGAGAAATTCCGAATGCGCCCCATGAAGTGTTACTAGCTTTAGATGCTACAACAGGTCAGAATGCTTTAATACAAGCTCAGACGTTCAAGGAATCGACAAACGTTACGGGTATCGTTTTAACGAAATTAGATGGAACTGCTAAAGGTGGTATTGTTTTAGCTATTCGAAACAAACTCCATATTCCAGTGAAGTTTGTGGGTTTAGGCGAGAAAATGGATGATTTACAGCCATTTGATACTGAGAAATACGTATACGGTCTTTTTGCTGAAGGATTAGAGAAAGAAGATTCCGTTCAAGAAGACTAGACAAGTAAAAATACTTGACACCACATTTTAAGCTCGTTATGATAAATAAAACAGATGAAGGATGAGATCATGATGCTTTTAGAAAAAACGACACGCATGAACTTTCTCTTCGACTTTTACCAATCTCTACTTACAGAGAAACAACGTAGTTATATGCATTTATATTATTTAGACGATCATTCGCTAGGAGAAATTGCGGATGAATACGAAATCTCTAGACAAGCGGTATATGATAATATTCGTCGTACTGAAGCAATGCTAGAAGAATATGAAGATAAACTAGAGTTATTTGGAAAGTTTCAGCAACGACAAATGGTTATTGAACAATTAACTCTTGCTATGCAGCAGGAAAAGATTGAGAAAAATGTTGTAATGGAACTTGTCAATCAACTAAAAGAATGGGATTAGGAGGCGGCATGCATGGCATTTGAAGGTTTAGCTGAGCGGCTGCAAGGAACCATCCAACGTATAAAAGGAAAAGGAAAAGTTTCCGAAGCAGACGTTAAAGAAATGATGAGAGATGTTCGGTTTGCCTTAATTGAAGCCGACGTAAACTTAAAAGTAGTTAAAGAATTCGTCAAAAAAGTGAGTGAAAGAGCTGTTGGTAGCGACGTCATGAAGAGTCTTACTCCAGGTCAGCAAGTCATTAAAATCGTTAAAGATGAATTAACTATCTTGATGGGTGGAGAACAAGCGCCGATTCAATTTGCTAAAAAACCACCTACTGTAATTATGATGGTAGGTTTGCAAGGTGCCGGTAAAACGACAACTAGTGGAAAGTTAGCGAATGTACTACGCAAGAAGTACAATCGTAAACCTTTACTAGTAGCCGCTGATATCTATCGTCCTGCTGCCATTCAGCAGTTAGAAACGATTGGTAAGCAGCTTTCCTTGCCAGTGTTTTCACTTGGGACAGATGTATCACCTGTTGAAATTGTTCGTCAAGCGATTGAAAAATCAAAAGAAGAACATTATGACGTCGTGATTGTCGATACAGCCGGACGCTTACATGTTGATGAAGTGTTAATGCAAGAACTAAAAGATATTCGTGCCTTAAAAGAACCTGACGAAATTTTCTTAGTTGTTGATTCAATGACAGGTCAAGATGCAGTTAATGTCGCTCAAAGCTTCAATGAAGCACTTGGCATAACGGGAGTTGTTTTAACGAAATTAGATGGTGATACACGTGGTGGTGCAGCCTTGTCTATTCGTGCTGTTACGGAAAAACCAATTAAATTTGTTGGTATGGGTGAAAAAATGGATGCTCTTGAAGCATTCCATCCAGAGCGCATGGCTTCACGTATTTTAGGCATGGGCGATATGATGTCTTTAATTGAAAAAGCCCAATCAAATGTTGATGAAGAAAAGGCTAAAGAGCTTGAAGAGAAGTTTAGGACACAGACGTTTACGTTCGACGATTTTGTTGAGCAATTAAACCAAGTGAAAAAAATGGGACCTTTAGAAGATATCATCAAGATGTTGCCAGGCGCGGGCAAAATTAAAGGACTAGAGAATGCTAAAGTTGATGAAAAACAAATGAGTCGAGTAGAAGCAATCATTTATGCAATGACGCCTCAAGAAAAAACGACACCAGAAGTTATCAACTCTAGCAGGAAAAAAAGAATTGCAAAAGGATCTGGGACGACCATTCAGGATGTCAATCGATTACTAAAGCAATTTGAAGACATGAAAAAAATGATGAAACAAATGTCTGGAATGCAACAAAAAGGCAAGAAAAAGATGAAAATGCCAGGATTCGACTCGCTTTTTAGATAAAATTTAAAGCAATTTTTAAGGTGTTAAGAAAAAACACTTTACAAACAAATCAAATCTTGATAATATACTATCTTGTGTGAAACTATTCGGAGGTGCTATTAAACATGGCAGTTAAAATTCGCTTAAAACGTATGGGAGCTAAAAAATCTCCTTTCTATCGTATCGTTGTTGCTGACGCTCGTGCTCCACGTGACGGCCGTCAAATCGAAACAGTGGGAACTTACAATCCACTAACTTCACCAGCTGAAGTAAAAATCAACGAAGAATTAGCGTTGAAATGGTTATCAACTGGTGCTAAACCATCTGATACAGTACGTAACTTGTTCTCTGAACAAGGCATCATGGAGAAATTCCATAACGCAAAAAACGCTAAGTAATCGGGGGCAGCCTAATGAAGCAGCTGATTGAAACAATTGTTAAACCATTAGTTGATTATCCGGAAGAAGTTCGTATAGAAATTGACGAAAATGCAAACCGTATTGTCTACAAACTTTCTGTCCATTCTGAAGATATGGGGAAAGTTATTGGTAAGCAAGGTCGAGTTGCGAAAGCAATCCGTACCATTGTTTATTCAGCAGCGAGCAGTCACCATAAGAAGAAGACGTATGTCGATATTCTAGATTAATACAAAAAGGAAGGAGCCATGGTTCCTTCCTTTTTTGTACTGATTAGTTGGGTATAGGATGAATTGACAACGACAAAAGACAGCTGTGCCATTGTGGTGCGAGCTGTGTTTTTAAAATAGGCTCTGTAAAATGGTATTGATGATTTTTGTTAAATGATTTGTTAACTTTTACTCTTGATTTATTATAAATAAAAGGGTGAATCTGCTCCCTTTCCGCGGACGAACTGGCAAGCCTTCTCAGGCCAACAGGATGGTCACGAAGGCGTTGCGCTCACGAGGTGGCGTCCTTAGCCTTCGTTCCTTTGTCTCCCTGCGGGGTCTTGCCTACCCGTTATTCCGCAGGAAAGATTAAGGTCAATGTGTTTGACCTTAATCTTTGCGACGAAGCTAGCGAAGCGATGCAGGAGCAGTGATTTTGTCGCAGATTCCTACCACTCAACGATATCGTTTTACATTGCTTTATTAAAAAGAGAGAATCCGCTCCCTTTCCGCGGGCCCTTGCTTTCAGATGTTAATCCAGATTCTCTTATTATCAACTAAGCGTTTAACAGCCCATTCAAATAAGGAGTGAAGCAGATGAATTGGTATAATGTAGGTAAGATTGTAAATACGCATGGAATTCGTGGAGAAGTACGTGTTATTTCAAGCACTGATTTTCCTGAAGAACGATATGCCGTCGGAAATAAACTTAGCTTATTTAAAGAAGATTCTAAAACACCAATCGTATTAACTGTAGCAAGTCATCGCCGCCATAAGAATTTTGATTTGTTAACATTTGAAGGGTATTTAACAATTGAAATGGTCCAAGGGTTCCGTGATGGAATCTTAAAAGTATCGGAAAATCAATTGTCAGAATTAGAAGGTGATGAATACTATTTCCACGAAATTATTGGCTGTACAGTTGTTGGGACAGACGGACAAGAAATTGGAGTCATTACAGATATTTTACAAACCGGTGCAAACGATGTGTGGACTGTTAAACCAGCTAGTGGGAAAGATCATTACATTCCTTATATTGAAGATGTAGTAAAAGAAATCGATATCGACAATAAAAAAATAACAATTGACGTTTTGGACGGCTTATTATCATGATGAACATTCATGTCTTGTCTCTTTTTCCAGACATGTTTACAGGTGTATTCAATTCTTCCATATTAAAAAAAGCACAAGATAAAGAAGCTGTTTCACTACATGTGACCGACTTTCGTGTCTATTCGGGTAATAAACACAACCAGGTAGATGATTATCCCTATGGGGGTGGTGCAGGTATGGTTTTAAAGCCAGAGCCCTTATTTCAAGCGGTAGAGGCGATTACGAACACTACAAAAAATCCTAGGGTTATATTGATGTGTCCTCAAGGTGAAAGATTTACACAAAAAAAAGCAGAAGAACTTGCACAAGAGGAAGAACTAGTTTTTTTATGTGGACATTATGAAGGATATGATGAGCGAATAAGAGAGCACTTGGTTACAGATGAAATCTCAATTGGTGATTTTATTTTAACTGGTGGTGAACTTGGTGCGATGACGGTCATCGATAGTGTCGTTAGGCTATTACCCGGAGTACTTGGAAACGGAGACTCTTCCATCCAAGATTCTTTTTCGACAGGAATGTTAGAGCATCCACATTATACAAGACCAGCAGATTTTAGAGGAATGACTGTGCCCGACGTACTAATGTCAGGAAACCATGCAAATATTGAAAAATGGCGTCATGAACAATCTCTTTATCGTACATGGTCAAGGCGTCCTGATCTACTATCAACACTTGATTTGTCTAAAGCAGATCAACAGTTAATAAGTCATTGGGAACAAAATAAAAAATAACTAGATTATCTTGTTTTGTGATAGGATATATGGTATCATCTATTCTGTACTTCTATGTGGAGTACCGAATTACGATGTTCCGCTGTAGCCATTGTCGCTAGCAAGAGCATCTGTCTAAGGAGAGAAAAATATGCAAAATATTATTACTGAAATTACACAAGAACAACTTCGTACGGATCTTCCGGACTTCCGTCCAGGTGACACAGTACGTGTTCACGTTAAGGTCGTTGAGGGAACTCGCGAGCGTATCCAATTGTACGAAGGAGTAGTTATACAACGTCGTGGTGGCGGAGTAAGCGAAACTTTCACAGTTCGTAAAATTTCTTACGGTGTTGGTGTTGAACGTATTTTCCCAGTTCACACGCCTAAAATCACTCTTTTA
>JBEVEQ010000316.1:0-4657 GCA_040512715.1 Paenisporosarcina sp.
TGACCGCAGATAATCACCCATTCAAGCCCTTCATCTATTTGAGCAACCAACTGAGATGTTAATGCCTTCTTAATAATCGCGAGACCAGGATGTTTATCATCAAAAATTCCTAATTCGTGAGGTTTGTATCCCGTAACAATTAATCGCTTAACCAACTTCTTTCCACCTTTCTCTCTTCTGTCTAAACAATAACTCATGTGAATCAGTATAGTCTTTCTCTGAGTAAGGGTCAAAATCACGAACAAACTCAATTGCTTGCAACATACAAATTAAATATTATATAAAACTTGCAAAATGCATATATTAATAAAAATATTAACTTGTAAATTACAACTAATGTGTTAATTGAAAGCCACTCCCTATGTTTAGGGAATGGCTTATCTACATGTTCTGTATTAATTGTACCTAATTTCATCCTCGTCTCGTACATCAACCGCACCAGCTATATGTACAGTTGTTCTTAAAAACAACTTAGCATGTTCTTTTTCATATTCCCATCTATCATCTGGCATCAATTCAAATGGTACCATTCTCGTTTCCTTTGATTTAACGGAGCCTACCATCTCAATCATGTACTTAGCAACTACGTCATTGATTACATCAAAGTCACTGTCTTCTCTATATCCTTCTGAACGTTTAATTACTTCTAATTTTATGAAATCTATAAGCTGTTCACTTTGACCGCCATCTATGTAAATCTTACCTGATAGCGATTCACCATGTGCTAAATTTGGATGGTCAACAATTGTATCCACTTTCATCGAGCCAATTCCAATTGATGATAAAAACTTTTTCAACATGCTTATTCCTCCCAAAATAATTCAACCTACTTATACAAAGTCATACGATTAATTTATTTCTCAATCGATTTCGTTTGCTCGTAATGATTCAGTAAATTAGTTTCATGACGATTATATCTTCGTTTGAAAAGACTATACATATGAGTCACTAATACTTTTAATAAAGCATAACCGGGAATCCCTAAAATAACACCTGGTACGCCAAACAATGAGCCTGCGGTTAATAACACAAAGATAATCGTAATCGGATGTATATGTAAGGATTTACCCATAATTTGTGGTGATATAAACTTACCTTCGACTAATTGAACCACTGTCCATACCAATGCCAGTTTCACTAACATAAATGGTGAAGTCACAATAGCTATAATCGCAGCTGGAGTAACGGCAATAATCGGCCCTAAATACGGAACGACACTTGTAATCATAGCTAGCACACCTAATAACAATGCATAATCCATACCGATGATTAGGAATCCAATGAAAACCATAAATCCTATACACATCGCGACTAAGATTTGCCCTTGAATATACGCACTAATTTGCTTATCTGCTTCCTTCATAACATGCGCTGCATCTTCTCGCATTCTCGGTGGGAGCAACTTCAGAATATATTGAGGTAATTTTTCTCCATCTTTTAATAAATAAAAAAGAATAAATGGAACCGTCACAATTGCCAATACTAGTCCTGTAAGTGTTGAAATAACTTTTCCAATACCGGTAGCTACACCACCTAGAGTATCCGAAATTGTATCACCAATATCTCGAGGTATTTCATTGATAATTTTATCCACATCTAAATTAACGTAATAACTAGAGAATACTGACGTTCTAAGAAACGCATCTAAGGAGACTACTAATTTTCTGAAGTATTCAGGGAATTCTTGAATTAATGTTGAAGTCTGATCCCGTAAAAACGGAAATACCGCAACAATTAATAAGGTGATAAGCCCAATTAAGGCGAGGAGGATAAAAAGAATCCCCCATATTTTCGGTACTCTTAATTTAATAAGTCCATTTAATATAGGACGCAATAAATAATAAGCGATGGTGGCTAAAATAACTGGCAAAACAACATTTGCTAGAAGTACTTGAATTGGATAAAAAATAAAGGATACAATATCATAAATCCAAATAATTAAACCTATTAATAAAATTGTGAATAAAGTGAAGAGTGTATTTTTCCCTCCTAAAAACTGAATGAACTTGGTCGAAAAAAAAGAAGATTTCTCCGGTTGCATATTGGACCCTCACTTTCAAATAACACTTACATACTTTTAATTTTATATGAATTTTCCATCAACTATCAAATTATCTTAATGAGTAGCCGATAAAATCACTTATTGCACTCTTGTTTTGATCGACATCAATTTCAATAACTGAAGCCCCTTCATAGGTTGCAAATTGATAGCTATGTTCAACTGGAATAGTTAACTTCTCAATTTCCACTCCACCACTTGACGCTAAACTCAGTACTCTCTTCACTTCTTCTGCATTAGAATAATCTGTTTGAACATATCCTTTAAGTGCCCCAGCAAACTTGGGATAATGAATGACATTCACAGGATTAAAAACTTCCTCTTTTAAAGCAACCATTACTTTTTGCTGTCTAGCTACACGACCAAAATCCCCTTCTTTATCCGCACGGAATCTTGCATAGCCAAGAAGTTCCTTTCCATTTAGATTTTGGACTCCTTTTTTCAATGTAACTCCAATTTTTTCAGACATGTCTTTCTCCACATCAATTTCAACTCCATTTGGAGCAACAATATCCACTAAGGTTTCAAAGCTCTCAAAATCAATCAGTGCATAATGATGGATCGGAATACCAAACATGCTCGTTATCGTGTCTTTTACTAATTGAACCCCACCTAAAAAATACGCAGAGTTTAATTTATTTGATTTATATCCTGGAATGTCAGCATATATGTCTCGCATAAAGGAAATTACTTTCACTTCATCTGTTTCCTTATTCCAAGAAACCAACATCATCGTGTCTGTTCTTGATTTTTCTTCCCCACGAGTATCCGACCCTAGCACTAAAATATTTTCGATAGTAGGGTTTTTAACATCTAAGGCATCTCCATCGAAATCGATGGTTTCCTGTGATTGACTAGCTGCTAATTTTTGACCTGCTTTATACTGAACAATTGAGTATAGGAGAGTACTAACAACTATTAATGTAAGGATCGACAAGAAAAATCGACCAAATCGAAATTTTCTTTTCTTGCGTTCAATTCTACTTTTTGGATGCATGTCTTCCACAATACATCCCCCTTTCTTTATTCAAACAATAGAACGAAATTTCTGACCAAAAGTTGCAATTAAAACTTACTCAATCATAGTTGTTGTGGCGACTTCTCGCAAGTGCTACAATAGCGCTTATGTAGGAAATGAAAGGGGTTTTGAAAATGGAAAAAGCAACATTTGCAGGTGGCTGTTTTTGGTGTATGGTTAAACCGTTTGACCAATGGGACGGTATTGACTCTGTCATATCAGGATACATGGGCGGTCATATTGAAAATCCAACATATGAAGATGTAAAAAAAGGTGATTCTGGTCATTTAGAAGTCGTTCAAATCCAGTTTGATCCAAACACCTTTACATACGAACAACTATTAGAAATCTATTGGCAGCAAATTGATCCAACCGATGACGGTGGTCAATTCCATGATCGTGGCGAATCATATCAATCAGCCATTTTTTATCATACGAGTGAACAGAAAGTACAAGCTGAATTGTCTAAGCAGAAATTAGCAGATAGCGGACGTTTTTCAAAACCAATTATTACTAAAATCATACCTGCTAAGACATTTTATGTAGCAGAAGATTACCACCAAGATTACTACAAAAAAAATCCGGACCATTACGCAGAGGACCGCGAAATATCCGGAAGAGATACATTTATTAAGAGCCATTGGAAGAAGTAACGATAGAATGACCTTGCTTACGCAGGGTTATTTTTTTTGTTTAACAAGATAGTAACTACAAACATCCCGACTATTAACATCAATAAAACATAGTAAGTTATCTGGTGTGTACCTGTAATATCATACAAAATCCCAATCGATAAGGGAGTTAATCCACCCATAATAAATCCACCTGTTTGTACCATAGCCGTCCAGGCATTCGTCTCTCGAGCATCCGTTGTTTCATCCAGCGGTAATAAAAGTGCTAATGGAAATAAACCACCTAAAGTAAGTCCTAACAAAATGGAAGCGGGCCATATAAGCAGTGTGTTATTTGTAAGCAGTAAAATCAAACCGACAGTTCCAAGTGTTAAAGTAAAATAGATCCAAAATGAACGCTTCGGAAATTTTTCTAATAACAAGGGAATGAAGAGATTGCCTACAATTTGAGCAATAGTTAATACACTAATGACGGTACCTGCTTCGATGACATTAAAACCGAGTTCACCAGCAGCAGAACCGAGCCAAGTAGATAAAGAGAAAAACAACGAAGCTTGAAATCCAAAAAACAATAAAATTAGCCAAGCACGTTTATTAGACCATGGTGATCTGAATAGGAGCGATTCATTAGTTTCAGAAGGTTCTATTACAGCTTCATTTTTCGATATCGAAAGAATCCATACGAGATAAGCTAGTAAAGCTAATGCAGACCAAATCGATAAGGCGTATTCCCATCGTTCACCAACCATGACATAAATTACACCTGTTAATCCGGCACTTAACGTTGCCCCACCACCCATCCCAAGGGAATAGATACCTATTGCTGTAGCCATTCGAGTAGGGAACTTTTCTTTTATCAATGAAGAAATAATAGGACCAATAATCGCGATTGCAATACCAATAATAAATGCAGTTAGTAATAAGGAAATATAATCATGAAACCATGCT
>JBEVEQ010000247.1:0-8287 GCA_040512715.1 Paenisporosarcina sp.
TGCTCATGATCTTCCCCTCGGAGTCGTCGTCTTCATTCCAATCAACAGAATTCACTATGAATAAATAATACGTGTAAGTACCTTAGTGGAAAATCACTTTTATTACTATTACACCTACTTTACAAGGGTACTGACCACACTAATCGCTTATTGATTAGTGTGGATTTTTTTTATTAAGATAAAAATCTTGAATACATCAACAGAAAATTAAATTGAATGACAAGGTGACACAGGTTTTAATAATCGTTAAAAAAGGTAGACATTGACTATATTATTGAAGAGGTGAAGGAAATGAAAAAAGGATTAATTCCCATACTTGTTGTTGTAGGCATACTTGTAGTTTTAGCACTTATGTTAATACCTAGTTATAACGGTTTTGTTGATGGCGAAGAAAATGTAGACAAAGCTTACGCTCAAGTAGAGAATCAATTACAAAGACGATTAGATTTGATTCCTAATTTAGTGAAGACTGTTGAAGCTTTTGCAAAACAAGAACGTGATGTCATTGCTAGTGTAACCGAAGCACGCGCTAAGTTAGCTGGAGCTAATACTCCACAAGATCAAGCTGAAGCAAATGATGAATTATCTGGAGCTTTAAGTCGTTTGTTAGTTGTGGTAGAGAAATATCCGGATTTAAAATCTGATGCGAATTTTAGACAATTAATGGACGAACTTGCAGGAACGGAAAATCGATTGGTTGTGGCACGTCAAGATTATAATACTGAAGTAGCTTCATTTAATAAAAAAGTGAAACGTTTCCCTGGTGCTATGTTGGCGGGCATTTTTGGATTTGATGCAAAAGAATACTTTAAAGCTGACGCTGCTGCTCAAGATGCACCTGTCGTTGACTTTGGAGGAGATGGAGAATGATGAAAAAAAGTACGCTCTTCCTTGGAATGGCGTTGCTTATTTTCATGTCGCTTACGCCAATCATTCAAGCGGCTTCTGTTCCAAAGCCTGTAGGTGATATTTATGTACAAGATTTCGCGGGATTACTAAGTATTGAGCAAAAAGCTGAATTAATCCGGTTAGCTACTCAGTTAGAGGATGGAACAAGTGCACAAATAGCTGTTTTAACCATTGACACTCTTGAAGGCGAAGATATCGAAGGATTCTCAAATCGTGCATTCAGAGAATATGAACTTGGAAGCGCTGAAAAGAACAATGGAGTGATGCTAGTCATTGCGATGGAAGAACGTGAAATGTGGGTGGAAGTAGGTTACGGTCTAGAAGGAGCTTTACCTGACGGAAAGGTAGGGAGGATATTAGACGAATTTACAGTACCTTACATGAAACAAGATGAACCTGATCAAGCTATTTTGAACACCATGAAAGTTTTTTATGAAGAAATATCCAAAGAATATAATTGGGATGGAGAATCGGTCAATCCAGTTCAAGGCGAAAGTAGTGGTGGAGATGGTGGTGGATCGATGTCTACCATAATTCCTATTATTATTTTTATCGTCATATTCTTCATTTTCTCTAATCGTGGAGGCGGGATGGGTCCTGGCTCACGTGGACGTGGAGGATTTCCGATGATTGGACCAGGTTCATTTGGAGGATTTGGTGGCAGCAGAGGTGGTGGTTTCCGTTCAGGTGGAGGTGGATCTTCCGGCGGAGGTGGAGCGGGTCGAAGTTGGTAAGTGCAACAAAAGTAGAAGGAGTTTTCAACATGCAAATACAATTTTACACACGTCCGAATTGTTCACTATGCGAAGAAGCGAAGCTGATGTTACAGCTAGTTAGTGAAGATGTTGACTTAGAAATAGAAGAAATTAATATCGAACAAGAAGATCATATTCATGAAAAATACCTGATACGTATTCCTGTTATCGAACAAGACGGTAAGGTTATACAAGAAGGTAGAGTGGACTATCCAACCTTGTTAGAAGCGCTAAGTATTTAATTAGCGCTTTTTTATTTGCATTCTATTGGGAATGAGCGTAAACTAAAAATAGTAAGTGGGACATATTTTAAATACGCGGGACATAAAACGTCCAACCAGTTAGTAAGTGAGGAGAATGCTATGAATCAGTTACTCCAAGCACAATTGAAAATAGTTCCAGAAATGCCTACTTTATTACAGAAAAGATACAAAATATTAATGGCCATTTTGCTAGCTGGTGAAATTGGTCGTCGTTCACTGAGTGAACTTGTTCGCTTAACGGAGCGAGAAACAAGAAAAGAGACCGATTTATTAAATCAACAAGGATTAATAAAAATTCGATCCGTAGGCATGGAAATTTCACAAGAGGGTAAAGATGTTTTAGACACTTTAAAAGATGTGGTTCATGAATGGTCTGGTCTCATTCAACTTGAACAGGAGCTTCAAAAATCTTACAACCTTTCTCGTGTCATTATCGTGCCTGGCGATAGTGAAAAAAATGATCTTTCGAAGTCCTTGCTTGGTCAAGAAGCAGCGAAACAACTTGATTGTCTTACACAATCTAAACAAATCGTTGCTGTGACAGGAGGGGGGACAATCGCTTCAATTGGAGAGTTCCTTTCACAATATGTCAAACAGAAGACATTAACCTATGTTGCTGCAAGAGGTGGTATTGGGGAAGAAGTTCAGATGCAAGCTAATACAATAGCCGCTTCCTTTGCAACTGCTACAAATGGTTCATCAAGGACTCTTTATTTGCCGGACCATTTAAGTGAAGAAGCCTACAGCACGATGATGAAAGAACCGGTCATTAAAGAAATGCTTGACTTATATGATCAAACCTCTGTTGTGATTCACGGCATTGGTGATGCTTTGGAGATGGCAAACCGACGAAATTCAACGGCTGAAGAAATCGAAGCTATCAAAGAAGCTGGGGCAGTAGGTGAAGCCTTTGGGTATTACTTCAACAAAGATGGGAAGGCAGTTCATCGCATTCGAACTGTTGGAATCCAGTTGAAGCAATTAGAAAGTGTGCAACATTTATTAGCTGTGGCAGGAGGAACATCAAAAGCAACCGCCATTGGCTCTTACTTAAAACATGCACCTCCACAAACCGTCTTGATTACAGATGAAGGTGCTGCAAAAGAATTAGCTAGACAAAATGAAGATATAAAACTAGGAGGAAAATTAGATGACTTTAAAATTAGCGATTAATGGATTTGGACGTATTGGACGAGTAGTATTCAGAGAAGCTTTACAACATAGTGAGGTAGAAGTAGTAGCAATTAACGATTTAACGGATGCGGCAATGCTAGCACACCTATTGAAATATGATTCAGTACATGGCATTTTTGATGCTGACGTTTCTTCTGAAGGCGAATACTTAGTGGTAAATGGTAAAAAGGTTCGCGTTTATGCTGAAAAAGATCCTTCGGTATTGCCATGGAAAGACTTAGAAATCGATATCGTGATTGAAAGTACAGGAATTTTCCGTGACGTGAATTCTGCAGGTAAACATCTTGAAGCGGGAGCTAAAAAAGTGATCGTTTCTTCACCAGGTAAATCTGGTATGTCTACATTCGTAATGGGAGTTAACCATGAGACTTACAATGCTGAAACTGATCATGTAGTATCTAACGCTTCATGTACAACTAATAGCTTAGCGCCAGTAGCTAAAGTTCTACACGAACAATTCGGAATCAAACGTGGAATGATGACTACGATTCATTCTTATACGAATGATCAACGTATTTTAGATTTACCACATGAAGATTACCGTCGTGCACGTGCAGCTGCGGAATCAATGATTCCAACATCAACTGGTGCAGCAGCAGCAGTATCTTTAGTACTTCCTGAATTAAAAGGTAAATTAGATGGTATGGCTGTACGCGTACCAACTCCAAACGTTTCTTTGGTAGATTTAGTTGTAGAGCTTGAAAAAGACGTAACAACTGAAGAAGTAAATGCAGCTTTAAAATCTGCATCTGAAAATGAATTAAACGGTTATTTAGAATATAATGAGTTGCCTTTAGTTTCTCGTGATTACAATGGTAATTCCGCTTCATCTACTGTGGATGGATTATCAACGATGGTTCTTGAGAAAAATATGGTAAAAGTATTGTCATGGTATGACAATGAAACTGGCTATTCATCACGTTGTATCGACCTTGCATTACACATGTATAACAAAGGATTATAAGTCTTGATATCATAGAGGAAAGTAGCGAAACTCACTTTGAACCTCTATAATAGAAGAGGGTAAAAGGAACGGAGGTACCCTCCGTTCCTTCTTTTTATACTGATAAGATAGATTGAAGGAGGAGATTCTTCTTGAAACAAAAACAGACCATGCAACATGTTGAACTAGGTGGAAAACGAGTTTTTTGCCGGGTAGATTTTAATGTACCAATGGAAAATGGTGAAATAACGGATGACACACGTATCCGTGCAGCATTACCAACCATTCAACATTTAATTGATAAGAATGCAAAAGTCATTTTGGCTAGCCATATGGGTCGACCAAAAGGTGAGGTAACAGAAGAATTCCGATTGAATGCCGTTGGAAAGCATCTAAGCGACTTATTACATAAACCTGTTTTGAAATTAGATGAATCAATTGGGGAAAACGTTGAAGCGGCCATTGCTGATATGAAGAATGGCGACGTTATTCTACTTGAAAATGTACGATTCCATAAAGGTGAAGAAAAGAACGATCCTGAATTAGCTAAGAAATTCGCTAACCTTGCAGAAATATATGTAAATGATGCATTTGGTGCTGCACATCGTGCTCATGCTTCTACAGAAGGAATCGCGAAGCATTTACCAGCAGTTTCTGGTTTATTGATGGAAAAGGAACTAGATGTTTTAGGTAAAGCATTATCTGAACCTGAGCGCCCTTTCACTGCCATTATTGGTGGTTCAAAAGTAAAAGATAAAATTGGTGTCATTAATCATTTATTAGATAAAGTGGACAACCTTTTAATAGGTGGTGGATTATCTTATACATTCTCGAAAGCTCAAGGGTACGATGTCGGGAAATCATTACTTGAAGAAGATAAGATTGACCTAGCTAAATCCTTTATTGAAAAGGCAAAGGAAAAAGGCGTTAAGCTTTACTTACCAACTGATGTTGTAGTTGCTAGTGAATTCTCTAAAGATGCAAAAACCAAGGTTGTCAATATAAAAGAAATTCCTTCTGATTGGATGGGGCTAGATATTGGACCGAAAACATCAGCACTTTATGCTGATGTGATTCAAAACTCAAAACTAATCATTTGGAATGGTCCTATGGGTGTTTTTGAAATGACTGCATTTGAAGCTGGTACTAAAGGCGTTGCAGAAGCTATGGCTTCGTCGCAAGCTTACACAGTTATTGGTGGCGGAGATTCTGCTGCAGCTGTTGAAAAGTTTGAAGTCGCAGATCGAATGGACCATATCTCTACAGGTGGAGGAGCTTCTCTAGAATTCATGGAAGGTAAAGACTTGCCTGGAGTAGAAGCATTAAACGATCAAAACTAAGGAGGAATTCGCATGCGAAAACCGATTATTGCCGGTAACTGGAAAATGTACAAAACTCTATCAGAAGCGAAGCAATTTGCTGAAGAAGTAAAAGGACTAGCACCAGATGCTGGGAAAATAGATGCTGTCATATGCGCACCTTCTTTATTCCTTGAGCCTCTAACTCATGTGGTTGCAGACTCGAACATCCAACTAGGTGCACAAACCATGCACTATGAAGCTGAAGGAGCTTTTACTGGGGAAGTAAGTCCCGTTCAGTTGTCTGATTTGGGCGTAGCTTATGTTATTTTAGGTCATTCAGAACGTCGTCAATATTTCAATGAAACCGATGAAGCTGTGAATAAAAAAGCACATGCAGCCTTTGCTCATTCGTTGTCCCCAATCGTGTGTGTGGGAGAATCTTTAGAAGAGCGAGAAGCGGGTCAAACGACTGCAAAAGTAGAAAGTCAAGTTGAAAGAGCACTTACTGGTTTATCAGCAGAACAAGTAAAAACAACTGTTATTGCATACGAACCTATTTGGGCAATCGGAACTGGAAAAACAGCCACTTCTGATGACGCGAATGATGTGTGTCAGTCGATTCGGGAAAAAGTTGGAAACTTATACAGTCAAGATGTAGCGGATGCTGTTCGAATTCAGTATGGTGGATCTGTGAAACCAGAAAATATCGCTGAATTATTATCGAAAGCTCATATTGATGGAGCTTTAGTAGGTGGAGCAAGTTTAGAAGCATCTTCTTTCGTTAAATTACTGGAGGCAGGCGCACATGCCTAAATCTCCAGTTGCCTTAATTATTCTTGATGGTTTCGCTCTTCGTAACGAAGTATTTGGAAATGCGGTTGCTCAAGCAAAAAAACCGAATTTCGATCGATATTGGAATAACTATTCACATGCTTCTTTAATTGCTTCAGGCAATGCAGTAGGTCTTCCTGAAAGACAGATGGGGAATTCTGAAGTCGGGCATTTAAACATTGGTGCAGGACGTATTGTGTATCAAAATCTAACTCGAATTCATAAAGCTATTGCGGATAAAGACTTTTTTCAAAATGAAGCATTTTTGGAAGCCATTGCTCATGTAAAAGCACATGGGTCAAAACTCCATTTGATGGGGTTATTATCGGATGGTGGCGTTCATTCACATTACGAGCATTTGTTTGCATTACTGATTATTGCTCGAACCCAAGGATTAGAGGACGTTTTTGTCCATGGGTTCCTGGACGGCCGAGATGTCGGTCCTAAAACAGCTTTGGCGTACATTGAAGAAACGGAACGTCAAATGGCTGAAATTGGCGTTGGTCAATTTGCAAGTATTAGTGGTCGCTATTATGCGATGGACCGTGATCGCAGGTGGGAACGTCTAGAAAAAACGTATCGCGTATTGGTCGATGGTGTAGGCGAGATGGCTAGTTCTGCAAGTGCTGGTGTCATCGCTTCGTATGCTAAGGACGTAGCGGATGAATTTGTTGTGCCGTTTACCATTTTTGAAAATGATCAACCTGTAGCAACAATCGATTCAAACGATGCCGTTATTTTCTTTAATTTTAGGCCGGACCGAGCAATTCAACTTTCATCTGTATTTACAAATCCAGGCAGTGAAGCATCGTTTCAATTAAGTCCTAAACATCCAGAAGACTTGAAGTTCGTGACATTTACATCGTATAGCGAAGAAGTAAAAGCTACCGTTGCCTATGATAATCAAAACTTGTCCAATACAGTAGGAGAAGTTCTTTCTGTAAACGGTCGAACTCAGTTGAGAATTGCTGAGACAGAAAAATATCCACATGTTACCTTCTTTATGAGTGGTGGGAGAGAAGATCATTTCCCGGGTGAAGAACGAATATTAATTAACTCACCTAAAGTTGCCACATATGATTTACAGCCCGAGATGAGTGCCTATGAAGTGACGGATGCTTTATTGGCAGCAATTGAAGCGGATAAGTTTGATGCCATTCTTTTAAATTTTGCCAATCCGGATATGGTCGGACATAGCGGGTTGCTTGAACCAACCATTCGAGCTATCGAAGTGGTGGATGAATGTCTAGGTCGAATCGTTGATGCCATTTTGGCAAAGGGTGGTTCTGCTATTATTACAGCAGACCACGGTAATTCGGATGAAGTTGTGACGGTTGAAGGTACACCTATGACAGCTCATACAACCAACCCCGTGCCAGTAATTGTCACGCAACGCAATGTTGATTTACGGACGGATGGCATTTTAGCCGATTTAGCACCAACCATGTTACACTTATTAGGTATCGAACCACCGCCTGAAATGACAGGTAAAACACTACTAAAAGCTGAGGAGATATAAAACATGCCAATCATTACACATTTACAAGCTCGTGAAGTATTAGACTCTCGTGGGAATCCAACAATTGAAGTTGAAGTATTTACGGAAAGCGGAGCATTTGGTCGTGCAATCGTTCCGTCTGGAGCATCCACTGGTGAATATGAAGCAGTTGAGCTTCGTGATGGTGACAAAGGTCGTTACCTTGGTAAGGGTGTTCTAAAAGCAGTAGAAAACGTTAATGAAATTATCGCAACTGAATTAGAAGGAAATTTCTCTGTATTAGACCAAGTATCAATCGATAAAGCCATGATCGAGCTTGATGGTACAGAAAACAAAGCTAAACTAGGTGCTAATGCCATCCTAGGTGTATCAATCGCTGTAGCTCATGCTGCCGCTGATTACTTAGATATTCCTTTGTATCAATACCTTGGTGGATTTAATGCGAAGCAATTACCAGTTCCAATGATGAATATTTTAAATGGTGGAGCACATGCCGATAACAATGTAGATATTCAAGAATTCATGGTAATGCCAGTAGGTGCTGAATCTTTCCGTCACGCTTTACGTATGGGTGCTGAAATTTTCCATAGCTT
>JBEVEQ010000275.1:0-2939 GCA_040512715.1 Paenisporosarcina sp.
TTTGCTCTAGACTGGAAAATGGGATTGGTCGGGTTAACACTTCTAATCGTGACAACTCTTATGACAGATTATTTACTTGTTGGCGTACTTTTTCTATACCTCACATTTACTGGCTACACCTTGTGGTTAACTGAAGGATTTGTGCCACTACTAGTTGCTATTACACTATTCACTTTAGCCATGTGGGAACACAAAGAAAATATAGTAAGAATAAAAGGTGGCACTGAACCTCGAATTTCCAAGGTTTTAAAAAAGAAAAAAGGAGCAACGACACAAAGGTAATGGTATCATTTTATACAAGCACTTATTAAGACAATTCAACCGAAATTTTCAAGGTAAATCATTATTTCGCGAAAACGATGTGAGTGCTAAACTAATTGTAGATTTGAATGTCTAAGGGAGATGTATATATGCAAGAAATATTAATCGAACGCCTCGTACGTTATGCCAAAATAAATACACAATCAGATACGGAGAGCACCACTTGTCCTTCCACTCCTGGACAATGGGATTTATTATACGAATTAGAAAAAGAATTAGCTTCTATCGGAATGGAAGATATCACTTTAGATGAGTATGGTTATTTATTTGCCACACTTCCTTCGAATACAGATCGAGACATTCCGACAATTGGGTTTTTAGCTCACGTAGATACAACAACAGATTACTCAGGTGAAAATGTGAACCCTCAGAGAATTGATTGCTACGAAGGTGGTGACATTCATTTGAACGAGGATACGGTTATGTCCCCTGAGGATTTCCCGGAAATGAATAATTACATAGGGCACACATTACTAACGACTGATGGAACTACTCTTTTAGGTGCTGATAATAAAGCCGGAATCGCTGAGATTATGACTGCTATGGAGTTCCTAATTAAGAATCCTGATATTAAACATGGTAAATTAAGAGTTGGATTTACACCAGATGAAGAAATTGGACGTGGACCACATAAATTTGACGTAGAGAAATTTGACGCCAAGTATGCTTATACAGTAGATGGTGGTCCCATTGGAGAACTTCAATATGAAAGCTTTAATGCTGCGAGCGTAAAAGTAACAACTCGAGGAACTAGCGTACATCCAGGCTCTGCAAAAAATAAAATGGTGAATGCTTTGTTAATTGCAACAAAATTCCAATCGCATATGCCTGTTACAGAGGTTCCCGAAAATACTGAGGGCTATGAAGGCTTCATTCATTTAATGAAATTGAATGGTAATGTAGAGGAGGCAAAACTCTCTTATATTATTCGTGACTTTAACCGCGAAAAATTTGAAGAAAAAAAAGCAATCTTTGAAAAAGCAGCTACAGCCATCCATGAAGAATATGGCTTTAATGCCATTTCAATTGAAATAAATGATCAATACTTTAATATGGGTGAAAAAATTGAACCTGTTAAACATATTGTGACAATCGCTCAAGAAGCAATGGAAAACTTATCGATCGAACCAATTATTTCACCAATTCGTGGTGGGACCGATGGCTCGCAGCTTTCTTATATGGGAATGCCAACACCTAACATTTTCACAGGTGGCGAGAATTTTCACGGTAAATACGAATACATTTCGGTTGATAATATGGAAAAAGCAACAAAAGTTATTATTGAAATGGTTCAATTATACGAAAAGCAAGCACTATAAATCGTTTATTAAAGGGGCTGTCTCATAAGTCATGGCTGAGAGATGGTCCCTTATTTTATATATTTCCGTTTCAGATGGACGCGTTCCGCGGGCAGTCTCCTTATCACCTCTTCAACGCAAAAAAAGATTCATGCACACTGTTTGTGCATGAATCTTTTTTATACACAACTTAACGATGAGGGGGTTAAGTTTGTGAAGAGTCAGCATCAATTTGGAGAAAAGTCACTGACCCGTCCTATTTATTCTCTAATAAAGAAGGTGTATTACTTCTTATGCGATAATGATAATCATTATCAATGATTGAGTCAATACTTTCTACAAAATTATTTGTATACTTTACCTATGACTACTTTAACGAACGATCAAATCCGCCAACTGAATATGTACAGCACATATGTTATTCCTGCGACACATCCATTATTCACACTGGATCAAGTACATCATATAGATGTTCTTCCGGTAATAAAAACGGTGACTGGAATTGAGAAATCGGCTGTTGCCGCCTCTTACTTTATGCGCAGATACGGAATGTTTATCTCCACTCAATTTGTCATGCTTGTCACATATGAAGAAATGTGGATGGGAAAAGCAAGTAATGTTCAATTTGGGGCAATTCATGAATACGGAAACTTGAGTGTAAGTACTTTTATTTTTCCTAAAGATTATCGTGATATTTTTTTTGATTCTTTAAAAGATTTCATTCATCTTATTTTGCACGAACAAATCTATCCCCTCATTACATCTTTGCGAAATTTTTCATCCGTCTCTCCCCTCACTCTATGGGAGAACGTATTTGGGTTTATGTTGTGGCATTTCCATTTGATGCTTAATAACCCCTACACTTCAGACAAGGCGAGACAAGTTCTGGATTTATTGAAGGAAGATGAGATGTGGCAGGGAATATCAACACATTCTTTGTTTGCAATGTATTTAAAAGGTGCAGAACCTTCTCAATTGCTCAATACACAAATTCGAACAACTTGCTGCTTTTCTAAAGATGTACCTGGATTACAAGCTTGTGGATTTTGTCCATTGCGTTAGGTAAAAATACCTATTTTACACATTCATAGGTTTTAGGTCTGAACATTTAGGATAAACCTAGCAGTAAGAAGATGAAAAGGAGCGTGTCATAGACATGGAAAACATTCAAGGTAAAGTTCAAGAAGAATTAAACAATGTTAATCCTGAAAAGAAAGATGAAATTTTAGCGAATTTTTCTACCTTTAAATCTTATCTAAGCGAAAAAGTTTCAACGGGTGAAAAATTAGGTTTAGGTGAAGAGCAATTAGCAAAAACAGC
>JBEVEQ010000029.1:0-2625 GCA_040512715.1 Paenisporosarcina sp.
ATCTCGAGTTTGACCGATAAACAATCTGAAATGACCGATACATCAAATAGGACCGGTACCTGTTAATCATGGTTTCGGTACTTTTTGTGTTTTTCAGGTTTTATTTTACTTATTTAGTTCTATCGATTACATATGTTCATTTCAATAAACAGTCTATCAAACTTCAAATAAGTATTTAGAAAATATTTTTTATCGATTATGAAACTGCATGAATACTTTCCTACATACACTAGTCTAAGAAGTTAGATAGTTTAAAGGAGCTAAGTATTATGCAATTAAAATTGAATCAGCAAATGTTGACCATTTTATTTATTGCCATCTTCATTATTGTATTGCCCAACCAAGGACATGCAACGACCGAATCAAACCGTTTTGTCGCTTTGCATGACCAAATTTTACATTTTAAAAAAGGAGAAGTTCGAATAGTAAATTCGCAAATGATGGTACCGTTTGAAAAAATGGCACAGTATTTGTACGCAGACATTATTAAAACACCTGATCAAATTACGATGAATAAAAACGGCACGTCCATCTCCTACAATTACCAGACAAATGAAACATTGATTAATCAAGTAATCGAAGAGACGAATTCCATTCAACTGGTGGAGAATGTCCTTTATATACCTATTCGTTTTCTTGGTGAAACAACAGGATTTAAAGTTGACTATTTGTCTACGATTTTAACTGCAAGACTAAGTTCAGAAAACTATCCACACCTTAGTAACCCCGATTTTATTCGTAAAGTTCTCAAAGATAGAAAACCGATAACAACAGTGCCTGCTCCATCAGATAAGCCAATCGTGTATTTAACTTTTGACGATGGTCCAAACCGTTATACGAGTGTTCATTTACAAATTCTAAAAGAATACAAAGTAAAGGGGACATTCTTTTTTATTGGCGAAGATGTTCAAAACTACCCTTCTATAGCGAGACAAGCATTCTTAGAAGGTCATCATCTTGGACTTCACAGCATGACGCACGAAAAGAAGAAGGTATATGGGACGGCTAGTGCATTCATGAAGGAAATGGAAACGGAGGCTGACTTACTGAAGAATTTGACGGGACATACATCAACTTTAGTTCGTGCCCCCTATGGAAGTACCCCTTATGTAACATCCACAATGCGTGAATTGTTAAAGATTAATGGTTATAAAATGTGGGATTGGGACGTCGATACAATTGATTGGAAGATAAAAGAGGCGAATTATTCACAAATCGTAACGAATGTTCAAGTTGGAGTTGAGAAAGCAAGAATCGCCAAAGATAAACATATTGTTGTATTGCTCCATGATCGACCGCAGACAAATAAAGCCCTTCCTAGAATCATTTCTTGGCTTCATAAACAGGGGTATTCGATTCAAGGATATCACCCAGAACATCATGTAAGTCAAAATTTTTGGAAGGACAAAGCTCTTTAGAATCGACAATACGACTAATAATCTAGGGAACATTTCAATGGGGTGAATGTTCCCTATTTCTCATTAGTTTATGAGTAAGTCTTCACTCACCTATACCTAAAAGATAGCTAATTTCCCAATCCGTTCAACAGCTTCTTCTAAACGATTTTCATCGACTAACAATCCGACACGGATATAGCCCTCACCAAATTCACCAAAACCATTTCCTGGAGCTACGGCTACATCAGCTTCCTGTAAAAGTTTGTCTGCAAAATCTTGGCTTGTATATCCGTCTGGGACAGGTAACCACGCAAAAAACGATCCTTTTGGGGCTTCTACTTGCCAACCGATTCGTTGGCAGGCATTAATGAAGACATTTCGTCGGCTTTCATATCGATCCACTAATGCAGTAACGCTTACTTGGTTTTCACTTAAAGCGGTTACAGCCGCATGTTGGACGGCGGGAAATAGACTAACGAATAAATGATCTTGAATCAAATTCAAGGCTTCTATCATATCTTTATTACCCACTGCGAAACCGACTCTCCATCCAGCCATATTATAGGTTTTAGACAATGTATACATTTCAATTCCGATATCTTTGGCTCCATCAGCTTGCAAGAAACTTACTGGTTTTATCCCATCAAATCCAATTGCTCCATAGGCAAAATCATGGGAGACTGCAATGCCATTTTCTTTAGCGAATGCCACAGTTTTATTGAAAAATTCAAGGTCTGCCTTAGCTCCAGTTGGGTTGTTAGGGTAGTTTAGGTACATCAGTTTTGCACGCATTTTGATGTCATCCGAAATTGCATCAAAATCAGGTAAAAAGTGATTTTCTGCCACGAGTGGTAACGTTTCATATTGTACATCTGCCATTACTACTCCAGACAAATAATCTGGATAACCTGGGTCCGGTAGCAACATCAAATCACCTGGATTCAATACAGCCATCGGTAATTCAACAAGTCCAATTTTCGTTCCAAATAAAACAGCAACTTCCGTAAGAGGATCGACGTCGACATTGTATTCCCGTTTATAAAATGAGGCTGCAGCTTCTTTTAATTCGCTAATCCCACGGAATGGCGAATATTTATGAGTTAACGGGTTTTCAGCTGCCTCTTGTAGGGCTTTTACAATGTGTGGAGGCGTTGGTTGGTCGGGATTTCCTTGACCAAGGTTTATGACATCACGTCCTTCTGCTACTGCTGTACCTACTTTTTGAACG
>JBEVEQ010000040.1:0-6195 GCA_040512715.1 Paenisporosarcina sp.
GCGATCTTCGTCTAGCAAATTAGCAACATTTAGTTCTCCTAGATCTTTTGGTAATTTAGGTTTATCCATTTTCAAGAGAATTCCTCCCACTTGACACAGTCATCTATTCCTCTAATATTTCAACTCGCTTAGCGCTTGCTTGGCCAGGATAAGACTCTGAGACCTGGTCAAAATCCACTTTCAATCGATCATACTGTTTGACTCCTTTTAACTGGTCAATTGATAATGAAAACCAAATCGCATTTAAACCTTCCTCCAAAAGTTGTTCCGTTGATTTCCCTTCTACTTCCTTTTTAGAGAGAACTTCAATGAGTAAGACTTTTTGGTCATCTATTTCTACCACAATTCCGTCCATTTCCATTACATCACTTGATTCTACTTGATTTAAACTCGTTTTAAAAAACCAGTGAATGGATCCAAAAGCAAGCACGATTGCCAACAACACGAGCCCAACGATTAAAAATACAGCACTTTTTCCTCTCATAATCCTTACCTCCTGAATATGTAATCAGACAAAAAGCTGAGAACGTATTCTCAGCCTTATAATTCATAACTTAGTCGGATCATATCTCGGCAAAGTAAACCATTTTCATAGATTTCTTCATCATAATGACGAGTAAAATAATCAAAGTCTACTTCGACGATGCGGAACCCACATCGCTGATATAATCCCATTTGAGAAAGGCTAGAATTACCTGTTCCAATATCAATACGCGCATAACCACGTTTAATTGCTTCTTCAACTGCAAAATGAATAAGCTGTTTCCCAAAGCCTCGTCCTTGAAAGGATTCATTCACAGCGATATTCATTATTTCCACAACTGTTTTAGAGGTTTCTTTTACAACGCATATGCCTATTATTTTTTGATCCTGCTCACCAACATAAATTACGGCATTTTTGACATACTCTTGTACTATGGTGCGAGACGGGTCAGCTAATAAAAGTAAATCCCACGGCAGGTTTTCATCCTTTGTTAATGTACGGATGTTCATTTTCATTTAGATGAAGTGCGGAATCCTTCGCTTAACAAATACTCTTCAGCTTCATCGTGTGATTCATAGCTCTCTTCTAAATTGATGCCATGGTAGATGTTCCAAAGTGTATCTTCGTGTATAAGCTTTAATTCTTGCCCTTCACGATTATTCCATACTTGCTCTTCCACTGTTTCTTCTTCAAAGACTTCTTCTTCAGAAAGAATACCAATTGAGTCTTTAATCATCTCACGAAGCTCAGATTCAGTGACTTCGCGAATGTTAACTAACCCTTTACTATCAGCACTGTATTTCTTTAAATCTCCAACAAATACAAAGCCATTACCATTTGGGTGAAGATGGTAAACCACTGTTTTTTTATCATATAAACTTTCCTCAAAATGATAGTTCACTCGTTTTAGGGAAACTTCTTTTTTCGTTAGTTCTGGGAATGATTCAATAATTGCTGTTTTTTCTTCAAATGTTAGCATAGTGCGCCTCTTTTCATAATGTATCTTTGTGTAATTATATCATATACTGTTTAATAAAATTTATTGACAGCGTGAAACATTACCCGCTATAATCACACAAATATAGTTTTAACGTTGATAAGGACTAGTAAAGATGGATGTGTTTTTTTAGAGAGGGAGTTGAGTGGTGAAAGACTCCTAAAAACCAACTCTTGAACCTGCCTTTGAGTTCGATGTCGAAAGATATTCGCGGCGACAGTCGTTATCATGTAAGAGTGTGAAGCTTTGCTTCAAATGAGGGTGGTACCGCCAAGTTGAATTGGTCCCTCGTTTGTAGCAGGGCTTTTTTTATTCTAAAGGCTATGTTAAATGTTGTTGTTGATATTCCGCAAAACAGCTACGCTTTCCTAGGGCGGGCGCCAAGACTCCTTGGCGCTGCGAGCGTTGTAACGGAAATCAACAGTATAGTTTAACTGAGCCATTCTAAAAAGAGGTGTTTTCTATGTCAAAAGAGTTCGTGAAAAGTGTAGCTGCAATGGATGATGATTTTGCACAGTGGTTTACAGATGTTGTAACAAAGGCTGAATTGGCGGATTATTCTACGGTTCGTGGGTCTATGATAATCCGACCATATGGCTATGCTATTTGGGACAATGTGAAGAATGCTTTAGATGCCCGTATTAAGGCTACTGGCCACGAGAATGTGTATATGCCTCTTTTCATTCCTGAGTCTTTATTACAAAAAGAGAAAGATCATGTTGATGGTTTTGCTCCAGAAGTAGCTTGGGTGACACATGGTGGTGACGAAAAACTAGCTGAACGTTTATGCGTTCGTCCAACCTCAGAAGTTTTATTTTGTGAGCATTTCAGCAATATCATTCATTCTTATCGAGATTTACCAAAGCTTTATAATCAATGGTCGAATGTGGTTCGTTGGGAAAAAACAACTCGTCCTTTCTTACGTACACTAGAATTTTTATGGCAAGAAGGTCATACTGCTCATGCCTCTGAAAAAGAAGCTCAAGAAGAGACATTACGCATGTTAGATGAATACGCTGTTTTATGTGAGGAATGGTTAGCTATTCCTGTGGTAAAGGGTCAAAAAACTGAAAAAGAGAAATTCTCAGGCGCCAAATCTACTTACACAATTGAAACTCTAATGCATGACGGAAAAGCGTTACAATCTGGAACTTCTCACTATTTTGGAGATGGTTTTGCCCGTGCCTTTGACATAAAATATTTAGATAAAGAAGGCAAACAACAATATGTACACCAAACATCTTGGGGATTCACGACACGTATTATCGGAGCATTGATTATGGTTCACGGAGATGACCGAGGACTTGTCTTGCCACCAAAAATAGCACCGACTCAAGTGATAATCTTGCCAATCGCCCAACATAAGGAAGGTGTATTGGATTATGCGTATGCTTTAAAAGAAAGCCTTGGGGAAGTTGCTCGATTTGGAATCGATGCAAGCGATAAGAAACCAGGATGGAAATTCAATGAATATGAAATGAAAGGGATTCCAGTTCGTTTAGAAGTTGGTCCAAAAGATATCGAGAAGGGTCAAGTTGTCTTGGTACGTCGAGATACTGGAGAAAAAATCGTTGTTCCCGAAAATGAATTACAGGCAAAAATCCCTTCTCTTTTAGAGGAGATTCAACAGAATTTATTGAAAAAAGCTTACTTACACCGTGAAGAACATACATCTACAGTGACTTCTTTTGATGAATTTAAAAAAGTATTGAAATGGAAGCCAGGCTTCGTTAAAGCCATGTGGTGTGGAGATGTGGCATGTGAAGATTTGATAAAAGAAGAAACAACTGCGACTTCTCGATGTATTCCTTTTGAACAGGTAATCCTAAGTGAAACATGTGTGTGTTGCACTAAACCAGCAGACAAAATGGTTTACTGGGCAAAAGCCTATTAATGAAATAGATAATGCCTTCTACATTTGAGTAGAAGGCATTTTTTGTCTTTAAATCACTTTACGTCCCATTTGTCCTAATGCATAATAAATTCCATGCTGTAAGGATTGGAAACAATCAAACTTAGACAGATTGATGTCTGATTGTGAAATCACGAGACTTAATTCTGGAGAAATACCTACAATAATGGTTTTAGTCCCGATAAGAGTAGCTGTAGATCCAATCTTTTCAAGAAGACTGGCTGTATGCTGACTGATGTCTTTATCAAGTCCTGTTAAGTCTAAAACAAGATAGTTTGCTTTATGAGATGGTAAATTTTTCAAAGTTTTTACTAACAATTCTTCTGAACGTTCCTCATCATATTTTCCGAGTAAAGGTACCACTACTACTCCATCAAAAACTGGAATGATTGGTGAAGATATTTCTCTTACAAGCTCTTTTAACTCACGGGTTTTTTCTTCCACTAAAGCTTCTAAATGGCGAATTTGATCAGATTCCTTTTTGCGAGCTAATTCATGGATGTTCTGTGTAACGGAAACAATGGAAGGGAAATATTCTACAACACTGTATTCATGCCCTTCTAATTGATACTGTACGACTTTATACCAAATATTCGTGCCGAACAGCCCTGAAAATATCCCCGCGTAATGTGCAGGTAGGAAATTACCACCTTGTTTCTTTCCCTGTGCTTCGTTAATTTTATGTTCCCAGCTATCCTTAAGATGTGCGGTCAATGTTTTTTCTTCAAAATCCAAATTGTGAATGACCGTACTCCCCCATCCTGCTGAAGCATATGTATTCGTAATCAACTCTGCTGCTTGAGAAACACTTACATCTTTTAGTTTCTCGAAGTACTCTCCTACCACTAACCCCTGTCGAAATCCCGTTGCTTCAAAAACTAGGTTTGAGGCTTCTTCTCCGGAAATTTCCTCTATCGTATCAAAGAACGTTTTCATTGCACTCGATATCCAAAAAAGAATTGCATCCTGTCCTTCAAAAATGAATCTGCCTTTTTCTAATTCCCATTCGAAATCAAGGCCACCAATATTTATATTCGTATTTGTACTCATTATGTATATCTCCTTTTTGCTAATATAATTTACTCATTTCGTTATAGTCATTGTGTTTTTCAATAATTCTTTTAATAACTCTGCATCTTCAGGATAGCTCATCGGTAATTCATCAAGTTCTTCGATTGATTTCCATGCAACATTTATAATAAATTCATCCGGATCTTGTACCGTCAATTCGCCACTCACAATTTCCACTAAATAATATTGCAACTCATACGTTATGCTATATTGCTCAAGAGATCCATTTTTATCATGAATTTTAGAGATGACTTGTACGTTTAAACCTGTTTCTTCTTTCATTTCTCTAACACAACATTCTTCAAATGTCTCATTGCTTTCAATTCCGCCTGAAGGAATACTCCATTTGGCCTCTTCATCTTCGCCAGCTTGAAGTACCATCAACACTCGATTATGTTCATTTATACATACGCCTGCGGCACCTTTCCAGTGAAACATTGAATTCCTCCCTTAATGCTCATATATCATTTTGCGAGTCATGCCACCGTCAACTACAAGATTAATGCCAGTAACAAAGTCGTTTTGTGGATCCGTTAAATAAAGGCAAGCCTTTGCAATATCAGATGGTTTTCCTACACGTCCCGATAAATGTTGTTCATGGTCAATATCGCGCAAATCGGTATAAGCTCCCGTTTCAATCCAACCAGGAGAAATAGCATTTACTGTAATTCGATGTTCTGCAAGAGAAGTGGCAAGCGCATGTGTAATTGCCACAATTCCACCTTTTGTAGCTGCATACGCTTCAGAATTGGGTTCAGACATAATTGCTCTAGTTGAAGCAATATTGACAATGGACCCGCCACTTTCTTGTTTACGCATATATACAGCAGCTTCACGCGAACACAAGAAGACACTTCTTAAATTTGTGTTGATTACGTCATCCCACTCATCTAATGATAGGTCAAACAAGTTTTTAAACTCACTCTTCCCTGCATTATTTACAATGATATCAATTCGACCAAATTGGTTGATTGTTTCTTCCATTAATTTTTTTACATCGGATTCTTTTCGCACATCCGTTTTAATAAAAATACTTCCAACCAATTGCGCACTTATTTCTTTTCCTAGCTTTTCATTCAAATCAGCAAGGACTACTTGAGCTCCATTTGCTATATAAGCTTCAGCTACGCCACGACCGATACCCTGAGAGGCTCCGGTAACGATGACTACTTGTACTTGTACCATCAAAACTCCTCCTCTTACGTTGACCTTATCGAGTCCACCATTCATTCACGACAATGATGATAATGACCACTGCAAATGCGATGATATAAAACCATTCTGGTACTCCGCTAAAACTAAATATGACAATCATCCTATCTGTAACTAAATTCACACTTCTTCTTTCCTTATGATACCATGATTTTAAATAAACCTAGGAGGATTAGTCATGACACCCATACATCCTGATTTAGAACCCTTCAATCCTGTTACCGTTATAGGGGCTGGAACTATTGGTCTTTCTTGGGCTACCTTATTCTTAGCACACAATTTAACCGTCCGACTATATGATCCTAGAAGTGATTTACAAGAAGTGGTTGACCAACATTTCCAATCAATTGGATCAACATTAGGCTTGTTAGGGCTTCCTTCAACGGGATTTATGGAGAAATTATCTTTAACAAGTGATCTTCAATTTGCTGTTGAAGGAACTTCTTTTATTCAAGAAAACGGACCTGAAAAACTGGAACTTAAACAACAACTCTTTGCAGAAATTGAAAAGTATATTCG
>JBEVEQ010000077.1:0-7230 GCA_040512715.1 Paenisporosarcina sp.
GAATACACAGATGCATTTTTATTCTTTCGCTTAGGTGACTTTTATGAACTCTTTTTCGATGATGCAGTAGAAGCATCTCAAATATTAGAAATTACATTGACCAGTAGAGATGGCGGATCAAAAGAACGCATACCAATGTGTGGTGTCCCGCATCACGCGGCTCAAAATTACATAGAAACGTTGATTCAAAAAGGATATAAAGTAGCTATTTGTGAACAAGTCGAAGATCCTAAAGTTGCAAAAGGAGTCGTAAAACGAGAAGTCGTTCGTTTAATAACACCTGGAACAATCATTGAAGGAAAAAGTATGGATAGTAAGTCGAATCACTTTATTGCGTCAGCAGATGAAATAGACGATACGCGATATGCCTTCAGTTATTTAGATTTATCGACTGGCGAGGGCTCTAGCACCATATTTAGTGGTGATGAAAAAAGCTTGATGCAAGAGCTACAAACATTGTCGATTCGAGAACTAATTGTATCTGAACATATGTATGTGTTATTATCCGAATTTGCTAAAGCACAATCGATTTTATTATCCATTGAAGAAAGTGAGAAGGTGGGAACTTCACATCTCCGATACTTTGAAGAGAATCCGGTAGAAGTTCATGATGCTTGTGACCGCTTGATTCGTTATTTACATCGAACACAAAAACGATCACTTGATCATATTCAACCGTTTGCCTTTCAAGAAAGAAACACATTCTTGTCCATCGATTTTCATTCAAAACGGAATTTGGAATTGATTCAATCGATCCGTGGTGGAGACCAAAAGGGTTCACTTTATTGGTTGTTAGATGAGACAAATACAGCAATGGGTGCACGAAAACTAAAGCAATGGCTGCATCAACCACTTGCTAATCGTCTTCAAATCGAAGAACGCCAAAATATTGTGGAAGAAATGATTGAGGCATATTTCGTTCGAGCGGATTTACGTGAAGCGCTTAAAGAAGTATATGATCTAGAGCGATTAATCGGACGAATATCCTTTGGAACTGCTAGCGGACGAGATTTAAGCCAGTTAAGACAATCACTAATGCAAATTCCTTTGATTAAAGAACATCTAATTTCTAGTAAGTTAAAAGCTTTACCAGAATTAGCTTCTTCTTTAGATGAATGTTTAGAAGTCGTTGAACTGCTTCATCATGCCATTGCTGAACATCCTCCTCTGTCTGTAAAAGAAGGGGATATTATTAAGGATGGATATCATGAACGTTTAGATGAATTAAGGTATGCGAAGAAGAATGGCAAAGAGTGGATTGCAGCACTAGAACAAAAAGAACGAGAACGCACAGGCATCAAAGGACTAAAAATCGGCTATAACCGAGTATTTGGTTATTTCATTGAAATTACGAAGTCCTATGTTCATTTAGCGGATGCTACTCGTTATGAACGTAAACAAACGCTGGCCAATGCAGAACGTTATATTACAGACGAATTAAAAGAAAAAGAGTCGATTATTTTAACCGCTGAAGAAGAGAGTCTAGCTCTTGAATATTCTTTATTTGTTGAAATAAGAGAGAAGGTAAAAGCGTTTATTCCTCGTGTGCAACAGGTAGCATCTCAAATTAGTGAATTAGATGTTTTCGCAAGCTTTGCCGAAGTTGCTGATCATTACCGGTTAACAAAGCCGAAGTTCCATGATGGTCAAGAATTAAAAATCATCAATGGTCGTCACCCAGTTGTCGAAAAAATGATGAATAAGCAACACTATATCCCAAATGATTGTTCATTAACATCTGAGCAAAATATGCTCTTAATTACAGGGCCAAATATGTCTGGTAAAAGCACGTATATGCGACAAGTTGCCATTACAGTCATAATGGCGCAAATGGGTTGTTATGTTCCTGCAGAAGAAGCATTACTACCGATCACTGATCAAATATTTACTCGAATAGGTGCAGCTGATGATTTAGCTGCTGGGCAAAGTACATTTATGGTAGAAATGCTTGAGTCGACATTTGCCATTACACATGCAACAGAACGAAGCTTATTATTGTTTGATGAAATAGGACGTGGAACATCAACGTACGATGGTATGGCCCTTGCTCAAGCGATGATGGAGTATATTCATTCGGAAATTAAAGCGAATACCTTGTTTTCCACACATTATCATGAATTAACTGGACTTGAACATCAGTTAGACAAGCTTAGAAATGTTCATGTTTCTGCTGTTGAACAAAATGGCAAAGTTGTTTTCCTTCATAAAGTTAAAAATGGACCTGCAGATAAAAGCTATGGTATTCATGTTGCTGAACTTGCCCAATTACCAGAACCGATTATTCAACGTGCTCGTTTCATTTTGGAGCAATTAGAGCAAGGAAACCAAAGTGAGTCTCAGGTCGATACTAATGCATTAAATGAGCAATTATCATTCTTTGGGACAGAGACAGTCGATTCTGAACAGCAACAATCTAATATTCAAGCAAGTGAAACAATCGAATTGATACGTAGCATAGATATATCTAATACTACGCCTATGATGGCCCTTCAATACTTACATGAATTACAACAAAAAATAGATAAATAGAATAGAAAGGAGTTGTGCATATGGGACATATTCGCTTAATGGATGAACCTTTGTCGAATAAAATTGCTGCGGGTGAAGTCGTTGAACGACCAGCCTCTGTCGTAAAGGAACTAGTTGAAAATGCGATTGATGCGGGTAGTACTTCAATTGATGTGTTTTTAGAAGAAGCGGGTCTACAAACCATCCATGTAACAGACAATGGAAGCGGCATGGATGAAGAAGATGCGGTGCTTTCTTTTTCAAGGCATGCGACAAGCAAAATATCAAATGAGCATGACTTGTTCCGTATTCGCACACTTGGTTTTAGAGGAGAAGCTCTGGCTAGTATTGCTTCAGTATCCAAAGTGTCATTATGGACCTCCGACGGGATTTCATCAGGAACTCATATTGAGATGGAAGGGGGACATTTAAAAAAACAAGCAGCGGGAGCTTTGCGAAAAGGGACAGATATTAAAATATCTCAACTTTTTTACAATACACCAGCTCGCTTAAAGTACATGAAAACCATTCAGACTGAATTAGGTCATATTATAGATTTACTTAACCGATTGGCTTTATGTTATCCGTCCATTGCTTTTAAATTATCGCATGGGGAGCAAACCTTATTACAAACAAACGGTCGAGGAGATTTACAACAAGTAATCGCAGCGATTTATGGAATCTCTATTGCTAAAAAAATGGTTGCTTTTGAAGGAGAGACTGCAGATTATCGAATTTATGGTTACGCCTCTCTACCGGAAATCACACGGGCTTCAAAAAACTATTTAACACTCTTTGTGAACGGAAGATGGGTAAAGCATTACACTGTGCAACAATCGATCGTAAATGCCTACCATACTTTTTTACCGATTGATCGATTCCCACTGGTCATCCTGCAAATTGAGGGGGATCCGTTCTTAACAGATGTGAATGTTCATCCTTCTAAACAGCAAATTCGACTGAGTAAAGAAAAGGAATTAATGCAACTCGTAGAAGAGACGATTCGAAAAACAATTCGTTCAATTATGCGTGCGCCAGAAATTGTAGAGAAGTCGAAAAAAATGTCAACACCAAGTGAGCAGATGGACTTGTGGAAATCTACGACAACACCAGTCAAATCGACTTATGAACAACACATTCCTTCTTTACCAACATTTAATAAAGAAGCGGATTATAGCATCATAAAAGAAATCAATGAATCAAACGAAACAAATGAGGTAAATGAAATTGTTCAAGAACCAGTGGACTCCCCATCAAATGAGCCATTTCCTGAACTTGATATTGTTGGTCAAATTCATGGAACGTATATCATTGGCCAAAGTTCTGATGGGTTTTATTTAATCGATCAGCATGCAGCTCAAGAGCGCATTAAGTATGAATTTTTCCGAGAAAAAGTAGGGGACGTTCGGTCTGAGGAAAGACAATCACTACTCATTCCACTATCTTTCCATTATTCAGCTGATGAAGCATTACGATTAAGAGAGCACTTAGCTTCGCTTGAGGAAGTAGGAATCTTCCTAGAAGAATTTGGACCAACAACCTTCATAGTTCGAGAACATCCAGTCTGGTTTCCAAAAGGATTTGAAGAAGAGATTGTGAAAGAGTTAATCGAACAAGTTTTAAATGACCGTCGACCCGATATAAAAAAATTACGTGAAGAAGCAGCCATCATGATGAGTTGTAAGCGATCAATAAAGGCGAATCATTATTTAACAAAGGAAGACATGTTCGTATTAATAAAGGATTTGAAGAACACTGAGCATCCATTTACATGTCCACATGGTCGACCGGTGATTATTCATTTCTCTACTTATGAAGTTGAAAAAATGTTTAAACGAGTTATGTAATAACCAATATATTAAAACCAACGTTGTATAATTATTACCCGCACAGAATTGGATACAAAATCTATTAATTCGGCGAGTAGTATGACAAATAACATCCTAATAACGCACAAACAAGCATTGCTTTTAGCAGTGCTTTTTGTCATAAATATAACAAAATATTCGTTCTAAAAATAAAAGGAATCACTTCAATATATGGTAAATAGATGATGTAGTTTATCAGTAGGGGCTTTTTCTCCCTCTTACGAGTAAGTTAGATAAAGTTGAAGGTATTTATGGAAGGGTGTAGAAGTAGTATAAATAAATTCGTTTATGGTATTCAACACCACCTACCATCATTTTTATAACGTATTGGTGATTGTAGTGAAAGACGCAGACACCAACGGGATTAGCGTGTTCAGATGAGACTTCACAGCGAGCTAAAAGGAACGAAGACTAAGATTGCCACCTCGCGAGCGCAACGCCTTCGTGACCAACATACTGTTGGCCAGAGGAGGCTAACGGAGCTCCCGCGGAAAGCGTCCTTTTGTAGCAAAAATCAACAGTATAGTTTAACAGAGCTAGGAATTAAAAAGAGCCCAAATCATCTATGAATTTGAGCTCTTTTGGTAAGTTTAATTCAGTTTTTGTTCTGGACGATTGAAGTTACTCATCATCCTGAATATCTTCGTTAAACCATAAAGGATCATCGTTGTCGACTTCACCATTATAATTAATCAATATTTCTTGACCAGCTTCAATATCCGTGTAGGCATAGAAATCGAATGTGTGGTTTTCGAAGTTGATATCATAATGAGCGTTAGGTGTGTATGAATGGTTAAATAACATTCCGTATCCTAACACGATCGCCGTGTGATTGGATCCATACTCAAATGCGTAATCAGCTAACAAAGTTTTTTCAATATGTTCATGTTCATCATTTGGATAGGGAAGAACCGGTGCAGCGTGAAACAACACACCTTTTGCAATATTTTCAGTAGCGAAGACACCGCGTTTAAATTCTCCATCACTCAATGTAGAAATTTTAATTTCGATCATTTTTCTTTTCACCTTCTCCGTCTAATTTCAGTAGGAATTTATGCTGAGTTTGTCAGATAAGGTCTACTCGATTCAGTGTCGATTATACCATGTTTTTGAAAGATGAATAAATAAATCGGTTTTTAACTCTTATTCAGTCAAACCTTTGAAAATCGTATCAATATTCCACTCCATCATTTTAATATACGTATCGCCTTCTTCGCCAGGCTTCCCAATGGAATCGGTAAATACTTTTCCGTAAATAGGGACACCGGTTTCTGAAGAAACCATTTCCATACTTCGAGGGTCAATACTCGTTTCCACAAAGAGGACTGGATCTTTTTTAGAACGAATAAAATCTACAATTGAACTAACTTGTTCTGGTGATCCTTGATTTTCGGAATTAATTTCCCAAATATAAGCAGCTTCAAAATCGTAAGCAGCTGAAAAGTATTTAAATGCCCCTTCACTTGTGATTAACAGGCGTTTTTCTTTTGGAATTTCTTTATATTTAGCAACCGCTTCTTCATGTAATTTTTCCAGTTCTGCGATATACACTTTTGCATTCGCTTTATAAACATCAGCATGCTCAGGGTCTACTTCGATAAAACCATCACGTGCATTTTCTGCATATTTAATGCCATTACGAACATCTAGCCAGGCATGAGGGTCTTCTTCAGTTTCTTTTCCCTTTGACGTTAAATGCATCGGTGTAACGCCCTCACTCAAGCGGAATACGGGAGCATCTTTTCCGGATTTATTCGCTGTGAGCAATAGTTTTTCAAACCATGAGTTCCCACCTTCAAGGTTTAATCCATTATAAAAAACAATATCAGCATCGGTTGTCAGTTGAACATCCTTTGGGAGTGGATCATATTCATGTGGATTCGATCCAACAGGTGCTAACGAATGAATTTCTACGCGGTCCCCACCAATGTTTTTCGCAATATCGTAAAGAATAGAGTAGGTAGTGATCACTTGAATTTTATCTGATGATGAATCGGCTTTTTCATCTCGATTCCCACAACCAGCTAAAGTCAACATGACAATAAATATTATGAAAACTCCTAAAAACTTGATCTTCATTTTATGGATCCTCCTACTAAATATTAGGTAGTATATGTTGTTTTACTTCTGAAGCTTTTCATTAAACGCCATAGCAAACCTTGTTTAGGCGAAAAAACAAAAGCCAATATGAATAAAAATGTGGCGGCGAGTACAATAGTTGCACCAGATGCCAAGTTATATGTGTAACTAAAATACAATCCGATAATGGATGAGAGAATGCCAATCCCTGCTGAGAGATATAACATAACCCATAATCTGTTGGTTAATAAATACGCGGTAGAAGCGGGTGTAATGAGCATAGCAACTACAAGAATTATGCCAACTGTTTGAAGAGAAGCAACCGTTACTAATGTTAATAAAACCATCAAAAAGTAATGGATGATTCTTACCGGTAATCCATAAGCACGAGCCATGGTTGGATCAAATGAGCTAACAAGTAATTCTTTATAGAATAAATAAATACTTACCAAAACGATAATTCCAATAAATAAGGTGGTCCACATTTCATCAGGTCGAACAGCTAAAACGTTCCCAAATAGAATATGATATAAATCAGTACTACTTTTCATCATCGTTATCAGGATAATCCCAGAAGCAAACGCTGCTGTAAACATGATTCCAATTGATACATCATTTTTGATTCGACTATTTTGACTGATGAATCCAATACCAAGTGCGGTTAAAACACCTGTAAAGACAGCTCCAAAAAAGAAATTAATGCCAAGCATATAAGAAAGGGCTACTCCAGGAAGGACTGCATGTGAAATCGCATCTCCCATTAAGGCCATTCCTC
>JBEVEQ010000084.1:0-4606 GCA_040512715.1 Paenisporosarcina sp.
AGTTGTCGAAAATGAAGAAGAAGTAGTCAAAGAGGTTGCGGAACCGCTTTATGTAATCAATGAAGCTAACTGGACTGTTAAACCGATTGCGGACGCACCTTCAAAAGTAGTTCTATTGACCATCGATGATGCACCTGACAAGAGATCGTTAGAAATGGCGAAGACGTTAAAAAGCTTAAATGCACCTGCGATTTTCTTTATTAATGGACATTTTATTGATACAGATGAAGAAAAAGCTGTATTAAAAGAAATTCATGACATGGGATTTGAAATTGGCAATCACACACAAACGCATGCGAATTTAAAACAATTGTCTGAAGAAGAACAACGTGCTGAAATTATGCAAGTAAGTGATTCAATTGAGGCTATTATCGGTGAAAGACCGAAGTACTTTCGCGCACCTTTTGGGGTGAACACTGAATTTAGTAAAGCACTTGTAAAAGAACAAGGCATGCTATTAATGAACTGGACATACGGGTACGATTGGGAATCAAAATATCAAGATGCCAATGCATTGGCTGATATTATGGTAAACACAGAATACTTAACAGATGGCGCTAATTTACTCATGCATGACCGCGTATGGACTGCGGCGGCTTTAACAAAAATCGTTGAAGGTCTTCGTGCAAAAGGGTATGAAATGGTTGATCCTACAACGATTAAAGGTGTAACTACAGAGTGAATTTTATAAATGTTCTGTTCAATTAATGAGAGGGAATCCACTCCTTTTCCACGTACGAACTGGCAAGCCTCCTCCTCGTCCCTTGCTGTGGGGGTCTTGCGAGCCCGTTTTTTTCGCAGGAGTGTCGTAGATTCCTTTATTATTAACAATATCGTTTAACAGCACCCAACAATCCAAAAAAATCTTTCGAACCAATAACTGGCCGAAAGATTTTTTTGTTCTATTGGACTTAATAAAAAGCTTTATGTTCTTTTATTACACGAATGAACTCCAGTTCATCGTCTTCTGGACCTTGAACAGGTAGCCCAGCTTCAACATTCATGTGTATATAAGCAATGTTTTCTTCAGTAATTATTTCCCCGGGAATAAAAATTGGAATCCCAGGAGGATAGACCATAATGAATTCAGCTGAAATACGTCCTGCAGCCTCTGAGAACGGTACAATTTCTGTTGTTGCATAGAATGCATCCCTTGGAGTCATAGCCAATTTAGGGATATCTGGTATCGTGACAAAAGGTTCTACAACTGCAGCATCTGTCTCATGAGATTTTGCCATTCGATTTAGTGCATTTACTAATAAATTCAACTCTTTTTCTGTATCACCAATTGTTACGATACACAAAATGTTGTATAAATCGGATAGCTCCACTTCGATATTCGCTTTTTCACGTAACCATTCTTCAGCTTGATGACCTGTAATCCCTAAATTTTTCACGCTAATGAGCAATTTAGTGGGGTCGAAATCAAATGTAGCAGATGTACGTAAAATTTCTTCTCCTACACATGTTATATGAGGAATTTTATTGATACTTTGTCTAGCATTTTGAGCTAACCGAATAGTTTCACTGAGTAAATCGTGTCCGTGAACTGCTAATTGTCTTCTTGCCGTATCGAGTGATGCGAGTATCGGATATGAAGTTGAGGTTGTCGTTAACATGGATAAAATCGACTGAACACGTTTAGCAGAGATGAGTCCTTCACGAACATTTAGCACTGAACTTTGTGTCATCGAACCGCCAAGCTTATGGACAGATGTTGCGGCCATATCAGCACCAGCAGCCATTGCTGAAACAGGTAAATCTTCATGGAAATGAATATGCACGCCATGAGCCTCATCCACTAACACAGGGATATTGCGCTTATGAGATATTTCTACGATTCGACTTAAGTCTGCGGCAAACCCAAAATACGTAGGATTTATCACAAGAACTGCTCTAGCATCTGGATTTGCTTCCAATGCTTTTTCAACAGATTCCGGTGAAATACCATGTGAAATTCCAAGTTCAGAATCCACTTCAGGGTGAATAAAAACAGGTATTGCACCAGCAAAAACAATTGCCGACATTATAGATTTATGAACGTTACGTGGAACTAAGATTTTATCTCCAGGACCACAAACGCTCAATATCATTGTCATAATAGCACCACTTGTTCCTTGTACAGAAAAGAAGGTATAATCAGCACCAAAGGCTTTTGCAGCTAATTCTTGAGCATGCTTAATGACTCCTTTGGGAGAATGCAAATCGTCTAATGGTGCAATATTGATCAAATCGATTGATAATAAGTTATCCCCAACAAACTCCCGGAATGCTGGATCAACCCCGCTTCCTTTTTTATGACCGGGTATATGAAATTGAATAGGATGTCTATTTCTGTGCTTGAGTAAAGCGTCGAATAGAGGGGTTTCTAGTTGAGACAACTGATTTTCCACCTCACCTTTCTTAATGAGTTATTTGTAAATCTAATCATTCATGTATTTATTTGCCACTTAATAAACGCTTTTACGATGCTTAGATGATTAAATTATACGACAATTAAACATTTTATTAATTGAAAAACAAATGAATTATAGCATTATGATTCACGTATTACTATTCTTTTTAACGAAAAATCCATTAAAGAAGAAAACATCTTTAAAGAATATTAGGAGGACATCAATTTGGAATGGAAAACTAGAATTACTGAGTTGCTCGATATTCAATATCCAATTATTCAAGGAGGTCTTGCCTATTTGGCTTATGCTGACTTGGCTGCTGCAGTTTCAAATGCAGGAGGATTAGGTCAAATTACGGCAATGAGTTTACAATCCCCTGAAGAATTAAGAGACGAAATTAGAAAAGTAAAAACTCTTACAGACCATCCGTTTGGAGTTAATTTTGCTATTGGAGATCAGGGTAGACCTTTCTCTCATATGTTAGATGTGGCAATTGAAGAAGGTGTTTCAGTTATTTCTATGACTGGAGGAAACCCAACCCCAATATTTGAACAGTTGAAGGGGACGAACATCAAAAAACTTGTGTTAGTTGCTGCTACTCGCCAAGCTCAAAAAGCAGAGCAATTAGGTGCCGATGCTGTAATGGTCGTTGGGCAGGAAGGTGGAGGTCATTTAGGACGTGATGATGTTGGAACAATGGTATTAGTACCCAAAGTGGTGGATGCAGTGAATATCCCAGTGATCGCTTCAGGTGGAATTGGAGACGGTCGAGGATGGATGGCTGCGCATGCACTTGGTGCTGAAGGGATTGAAATGGGTACAAGATTTATCGCAACTAAAGAATGTATTCATGCTTCTGAAGTTTATAAGAATGCCTTAGTAGAAGGTTCTGAAACCAGTACGACAGTGATTAAGCGTTCAATTGGTGCACCAGCGAGGGCATTAATAAATCCTTGGACTACCATTATTCGAGAAATCGAATCTGAAACCCCGACATATGACGCGTTAAAAACTTATATAAGTGGAGAGGCTAATAAACGATATATCCACAGTGGACAAAATGACCAAGGATTTGGATGGGCTGGACAAGTTACAGGTTTAATTGAAGATGTGCCAACCGTACAAGAATTATTTACGCGAATGATTTCACAAGCTGAAGCAATCCGCGTAAAATGGCTATAAAGAAAGGGTGAATATATATGAGTGGCTATTCTTATCCGTTTTCAAAAGATTGGTCTACAACAGAAATCGTAGAAGTGGTTCAATTTTTTGAAGCAATTGAAAATGCTTATGAAAATGGAATTAAACGTGAAGAATTAATGAAAAAATATCGTCGATTTAAAGATATAGTTCCATCAATGGCAGAGGAAAAAACATACTTTAGAGAATTTGAAAAAGAAAGTGGTTATATCTGCTACCCGATTATTAAAAAAATGAAAGAAACCACCGCTGGAGCTATTATAAAAGGAGCAGGGAAATAATTCCCGCTCCTTTTATGGTTTTAATTTAGTTTGTCATCAATTTATAAACCGGCAACAATGCCTCGAAAGTTTCATCTGCATACGCTTCGAATTCATCCGTGGACATTTTAACAGCCTCATCTCTTGGTAAATGTCTTCCCACGATAAATTCAGCTTTTTTAACATCCTTCAATCGAATAAGTAATGATTCTAAATCATTCTTATATGCTGTTTTCAAAGGGATGGCATCTGGAGACATATGATCTCCTGAAATTATGAAATCCTTTGGCAATTTCTTCATGATACTTTTCTTCTTTAATAATTTTTCTGCGATAGCCACCTTGTTGGGTGCTTCATAAATAACAGCAAGAATAATAAAGACATGTGACCCCCATAAACCAATTTGAAAATGAGGAAGTGCTTTGTATCCTCTTTTATATGGAGCAAAAGCAACCCATGAATCTTTTGGAGGATTTACTGACCTACGTGCATGCTTTGCGACGTGAGGGTAAAATTCATCTCCTGTTTTTCCTGAAAAAAATGTCGCATATTGTGTACCGAAACTTTCAAATTTCGGACGGACTTTTTCAATTAATGCATGCATACGATGTTCTAACCCATCTATTTCAAACACGTCGAAATCGGTGTTTTCCCATGCTGTTTTCATAAATATTTTCCTCCTTTGCAATTACTATGTTTAGTTTAATAAAAAAATGGGAAAAAATCTTTTAAGTAGTCTTTATGGAGTTG
>JBEVEQ010000012.1:0-3492 GCA_040512715.1 Paenisporosarcina sp.
AATTAACTCAATTAAGCCTACAAATAAAAAAAGACTTACCTATTGGCAAGTCAAAGTTGTTGATAAGGTACTTGATATTTTCCACCTTCTACATCGGAATGATACATCGCTCTTAGGGCAGAATCTTTATCTAAGTCAAGCTCGTCCATTAAATCACGTAAACGCTTTTTAAGTTCTTCGTTTTCTTTAACGAGCAACTTCATTTTTGATTTTACAAATTTCATATTGGTTAAACTCCTTTTCAAGACAAATGTTGTCTTAAGTATACCACTGATTTACAAAATTATTGTCATAGAAAAAACCCTCACATGGAGGGTTTTAGCAATAATTAATCAAATTAAAAACATAGCGACGATTGTCGTAACAACTAAACCAATCGTTACAGGAACAAGGTTTCTTCTGGCAAGTTCAAATGGATCAACTCCGCAAATAGCTGCTGCTGGAATAAGCGCCCATGGAACTAAAGTTCCACCTCCGACCCAGATTGCTGCAATTTGGCCAAGTGCAGTTAAAGTTGCGGCACCCGCTCCAATAGCTGTCGAAAATATAGTAGCTACTGAACCAACGAGCGATATACCTGAAAACCCTGAACCATCCAATCCCGTAATGGCGCCAGTAACTGCTAAAGTTACAGCACCGACTTCCTTACTTAAAGGAACTACTGAGGCAAGTGCTACGCCAAGGTCATTGACAATTCCATGCGAATTTTTTGGTAATAAATCTCCGACGATTGTTAAAAAGCCAGCATCACCCAAGTAAAAGAATGCTGCAATCGGAATAACCGCCCCAAACACTTTAAATCCAAATTGAAATCCTTCTATTAAAAATGACGTTGCTTTTTCAAGCCCTTTATTCCCATGACTGACCATTGTTATGATCAACAGAATGAATACTGCGGTACCACCGATCAAAGCGGTTGCATCTCCACCCTGTAAATTAAGAATGGACAACGCCCAAACGTCAATTGCAAATAACGTGGGGATAAATAAAGCGAAAAATCGTTTTTGTCCTTTTGATAAAAGATTCACTTGTTGATCTGTAGGTTCACTGATTGCCGAAACCGCTAATCCGGTATCCATTGTTAATGAACCAGATTTCATATCCCTCTTCAAGAAATAAAAGGCCATTACCGTCGTGACAATCCCCATGACGATAACAAGTGGCATACTTGCTTGAATCACATCACCAACTGGCAATCCTGCTGCATCAGCCGTTAACTTGGGAGCACCTTGAATGATAAAATCGCCCGATAATGCAATCCCGTGTCCAAACAAGTTCATAGCCATTGCAACACCCAGTGCTGGTAATCCAACTCTAATCGCAACTGGAAGGAGTACTGCACCCATTAAGGCAACCGCAGGTGAAGGCCAGAAAAACCAGGAAATCACCATCATCAAAATACCAATCGTCCAGTAAGCGAGTGCTGGAGTTCTAATCAGTTTTGAAAAAGGCGAAATCATCACATCGTTTATGCCGGTTGTCGTTAATGTTCTACTCATGGCAACAATAATCGAGATAACCAAAATCGTTGGGAGTAATTCTGTTATGGCGTAAATAAAGCTTGTGAAAATACTACTTATTGAATCACTTAATGAACCAGTTGCTAATAATGCGATTAAAAATATCCCTGAAATACTAATCAGAGTTGTATCACGCCTCATCACCATAAAACCAATAATCAAGAAGATAAAAACAACATACATCCAATGCAGCGCTGTTAACTCAACGCCCATCCTTTCCGTCTCCCTTCGTATTCCTGTTTTGAATAGGTTAATCACCTAATTCGGTATGTACTATAGAATATGAGGGTGTAAAAAAAGGAAGTGAGGAATTTTTGGCTTTCACAACAAAAAACGCACCTACAAAGTAGGTACGCATTTCATATTGATATGAGGCCTTAAACAGTAGCTGCTTTTTCACCTTTTTTAATTTGTTTGCTTCGTAACTGACCACATGCAGCATCAATATCTGCACCTTGTTCATGACGAACGCCACAGTTGATGCCTTTTTTCTTCAATGCATCATAAAACGCACTGATGGCTTCAGGTGTACTTTGTTCATATTGAGCATGTTCATCCACTGGATTGTATGGAATTAAATTGACATACGATAAATGACGTTTGTTTTCTAATAGCTTCGCCAATTTAACCGCTTCTTCAACATGATCGTTTACATCGCGCAATAAGATATACTCGAATGTAATACGACGATTAGTTTTTTCAAGATAGTAGTCAATTGCATCCATCAATTTTTCGATTGGATAAGCTTTATTAATTTTCATAATACGCGTACGTAATTCATTTGTCGGAGCATGAATCGAAATGGCTAAATTCACTTGAAGACCTTCATCCGCATAATCGTAAATTTTTGGCACAATACCACTTGTTGATACCGTGATATGGCGAGCACCAATTGCTAAGCCTTTTTGTGAATTCACTACATTTAAGAAACTCATTAAATTCGTGTAGTTATCGAATGGTTCACCGATACCCATTACCACAATATGACTTACACGTTCTTCTTTTTTCACAGCATCTAAATGTTGTTGAACTTGCATGATTTGCTCGACGATTTCTCCAGAATTCAAATCACGACTCTTCTTCAATAATCCACTCGCACAGAAACTACAACCAATGTTACAGCCCACTTGTGTAGTTACACAGACAGACAAGCCATATTTAAACCGCATTAAAACGGTTTCGATTAAGTTGCCGTCTTTCATTTTGAATAAAAACTTAATCGTTCCATCTGATGATTCTTGTTTTACTTCTTGCTCCAATGTGTAAAGAACAAAATTATCCTCTAATAATTGAATACATTCTTTGCTTACATTGTTCATTTCAGAGAAATCTGTAATACGTTTAATGTATAACCAATCCCAAATTTGCTCTGCTCTATATTTTTTTTGTCCGTGATCTATAAGCCATGCAGTAAGTTGCTCTAATGTTAAACTAAAAATTGATATTTTCATTTGTATACCCTCTTTTCAAAAAACGAAATTCCTATCTATTCTACTAGAAAAGAACTTATATCACAACTGATTGAATTTTGCAAAGACTTTTTAACTGAAGAAGTTGTGTGTAGTATTTACAGAACAACAGAAATTACACATTCGTTTTCATAGTTCTAGGTGCATGACTTTATCAGTACCAAAAACCTGGCCATTATTGACCAGGTTTTATTGAAATTGTGTTCCTAATCCTATGAGTCCTTCCGCGGGCCCCAAATTTTTTCACTTATTTTAGGAGCCGTTTGTACTAAAAACATACCAATTAAGGCTGCAATCAATATATACATACCCGCAAAGATTTGGACGACTCCTGTTGTAAGGGCTGCAATGATAACAGAAAATTCTCCACGTGGGGTTAGTACGAGACCTGTCTCAAAGGATTCACGTTTGTCCAATCCGTACCATCTACCACCGTAGTATCCTACAATCATTTTCGCCAGTATTGACCAAATGACAATGACGATTAAAAGACCAAAGGCTGG
>JBEVEQ010000112.1:0-3419 GCA_040512715.1 Paenisporosarcina sp.
GGTTGTCAATAATAACATAGGAAGCCCCTTTTCCTAAGGCTTCTTTTGCAAATGTATTTGCATCGAACCGTTCGCCTTTAATAGCAACAAAAAAAGATTTTGGTTCAATTTTTCTGGTGTCAATTGAAATCGAGCTGCATTTTAAAAACAGAGTATGAATGTTTTGGATATTCATATATAGATAATATTAAATTTTGGAAATATGTTATACGCCATGAGGAGCCATCTTTATTGTTGATTGCAATCTTCATAACATGGCTATTTCATATAAAACAATTTTAAAATATAAAAGCCCTAATGAAAGGGCTTTTATGGTATACTATTAATAAGAATTAATTTCTAGGTCTTTTCTTTTTGTCAGCTTTTGGACCTACTCTAGACATCGCACATCTAAATCCGATATAGTCTGTTGCCATATCTTGAGGAAAATATCTTCTTTGTGCTGGATCTAACCAATATGCTCTATCTCTCCAAGAACCTCCTTTATAAACTCTTACGTCATCATTTACTAGAGTTGTTCTTTTATTTGACTTATCATATTTTCTAGTCATGTTACCTAAACTGTCTGTAGTAACATTGTGTTTTGGAGAATCATACATTCTTTTATTATCCGCCAATTTGTCTCCATCTTCTGAGCTTCCAAAATCGAAATATCTTGTAGATTGTTTATCACCATCTCTGTAATTTCTTTCGTCACTCTTGTCAAAATTCTGTCTTAAATAAGTTTCTTTCTCATCTACAGGAACTTGAGCAATTTGACCCGGAGCATTTCTAGCGATAATTTTACCATTAGGCAATGTATCGTAAGATATAGTTTCAGTTGTAACTAATTCAACCTTTCCGTCTTCTCCAATTTTATTTTTGGTATAAACGTTACCTCTAAAGTAATTGAAATCACTTGCTTCATCATCTACCATAGGTCTGTAAACATCCGCAACCCATTCCGCTACGTTACCAGCCATATCATATAATCCGAAATCATTTGGAGGATATGATTTTGCTGCGTTTGTAATATCCGCACCATCATCAGACCAACCTGCAATTCCACCGTAATCTCCTTTACCTTGTTTAAAGTTAGCCAATTGGTCACCTTTAACTTGTCTTTTTCCAGAACGTGTATAACTTCCAGACCAAGGATATTTCTTTTGTCCTTTATAAATATTGTATTCTCTTTGTCCTACATCTGCAGCAGCTGCATATTCCCATTCTGCTTCAGTTGGAAGTCTGTATTCAGGAAGAATAAGACCAGAAGATCTTTGTGCATAAACGTTTTTAGCTTCTTTTGTTGTAGCTGCTTCTCCTTTTCCTCCAGAAACTTTTTGTGGTTTAGACAAAGAACCTTTACGTCCTTTTAAAACAATCTTCTCATCACCTCCAAAACTTTTGCTAGGAGCATTTAAATACGTTTCTGTACTAAAGATTTTTTCTGCGCTTACATCTAAAACTTTAGCATCTTTTTTCAAGTAACCTTCTTTTTCAAGTGTACTCTCATTAACACGATCGGTTCTCCATTTACTGAATTCAACTGCTTGAATCCAATTTACACCTACTACAGGATAGTTAGCATATGCAGGATGTCTCAAATAGTTATTAGTCATAGTTTCATTATAACCTAATCTATTTCTCCACACCAAAGTATCTGGTGCTGCACCTTCATAAATGTTTTTGTAATTTTCTTCTTCCGGAGGGAAAACTGTTTTTAACCAACTCAAATATTCCATATACATTTTGTTGGTAACCTCCGTTTCATCCATGTAGAATGATTGAACGTGTTGTTGACTTGGAGTATTGTTCCAATCATGCATAACATCATCCTGAACTTTACCCATTGTAAATGTTCCACCTTCAACCATAACCAACCCAGGAGCAGTAGCCTGCTTCTTAAATTTGTCATTAAACTGGAAACCTCCTTTTTTATCGTTGATTTTCCATCCCGTAGCGGTTGACGAGCCCTTTGAACTTGACTTTTTACCACAACTGGTAAATCCTAATATTATTACTAACGATAGTAATAATTTAATAGCCATAATTTTGTTAACTTTCATACTTTTGGTAGGTAATAAATTTCGTGGCGCAATATAATAATTAACTATTAAACTGCAACATCTTTTTTTAATTTAAAATAAAATTATATCAAATTTGATATTTACGCTTATTTAGAACGCAAAAATAATATATTTATTACACACAATTGCATTAAATAATTTATTTTTACTTCTAGTAATATTTACACTGAAATCACGTTACTTATTGAAATGAAAAAAATACTACCCATATTATTAACTTTGTTTTCCTGTACATGTTTTGCCCAACAAAGAGGCGAAGTCGTTATTGACTGGATTGAAAAGACAGAAATGTCTTTCGGGACTTATACCATGAATGTTCCGCAATTTAAATCCGACAGTTTTTATTTGGATTCATATAAAAAAGAAATTCTTTTTAACTTAAATCTTCCTCAATCGACTACCATTGATGAAAACTCATTACAAATCACAAATACGGTTTACGAACCCATTTTAGCTTCACAACTTGGCGATTTATCCATTGGTGCTATTCCAAATCAAATCAACGCGACCCTTAGAAATGTAAATGCGAGAGATAAAAAATTCGCATTCCTTTCTTTATCTCCTATTATTAAGGACGCAAGTGGTTTCAAAAAATTAAAATCTTTCACTTATACTTTCACCAACGGTTCCTCTCGAATTGCACCAATTGCAAATAATGTAACTGCTTTTTCAAATTCTGTTTTGGCATCCGGCGATTGGTATCGTTTTTATGTTGAAAAATCAGGTGTTTATAAAATTTCAAAAGGTTTTTTGAATCAATTAGGATTAAATACAAGTGGTGACCCGCGTAAAATTAAAATTTACGGAAACGGAGGCAGAATGCTACCTTTATTAAACAGCACTTTTTACCCCTCAGATTTAGCCGAAAACGCCATTCAGATGATTGGAGAAGACGACGGCATATTCAACGATAGCGATTACATTCTTTTTTATGCCGAAGGCGTTGATAATTGGAATGAAGACAGTCAGACACATAGCAACTTATATGCATCGAAGTCCTATTATTATGTAACAGCGCAAGGTGACGATGGAAAAAGAATGCTGGACATACAACAACCTTCCGGAAGCAGCACTTTGATTTCGACTTTTGATGATTATCAATACCATGAGGTAGACTTGGTTAATGTTGTACGAACAGGCAGAAAATGGTTTGGCGAATCATTTAATGTTGACAATGAGCAAGAGTTTGAATTTGAGTTTCCAAATATTGTCACTTCATCACCGATGAATTTATTAGTCACCGCTGCGGCTGCGGCATTTACAACGACAACTCTTAAAGTAGAAGCAAATGGTCAAATCGCAGGAAACATAGGCTTCTCTGCTTTGACTTCAAATTCAGGCGTTGAACTTATT
>JBEVEQ010000019.1:0-5407 GCA_040512715.1 Paenisporosarcina sp.
ATTTTCTTCAATCCCCCCCATGTCTGATGGTAATACTTCAATCGTTGTAAATGGGTTTTTACGACGAATAGCACGGACTGTTTCAGCAAAAACTGCTGATCCACCATCTTTTAAATCATCACGTGCAACTGCTGTCACCACGACATGCTTCAAATTCATAATAACAACTGAATCTGCTACACGTTCTGGTTCTGCAAGATCTAATTCGTTTGGAAGGCCCGTTTTAACAGCACAAAAGCGGCAAGCTCGAGTACAAATTGCTCCTAAAATCATGAAAGTAGCTGTACGTCTTGTACCCCAGCATTCATGAATATTTGGACAGCGTGCTTCTTCACAAACAGTATTTAAATTATTTTCACGCATTAGCTTTTTCAAGCCACGATAATTATCATTTGTATTTAATTTAATTTTTAACCAGGCAGGTTTTCGTAGATGTGTTTCTTTTGTTGTCAAGCTCTTCGACCCCATTCTTTATTGACTTTTCATGAACAGTTACTGATGTCAATGTACCATATTACAACCTTTCTCACAACCACTTCACTTTATGAAAGCAAAAGAAAAAGCGTCTCTAAGAAAGAGATGCTTTTAAAATTATTCTCGATTTTTATTGCCTTATCTACCGTGATTATTAGGGATCCGGAGTACGAATTGGAACCTCAATCGATGGTTGAACTCCATCCCCTCGATTGAAAATCTGAGGTACTTGACCTTGAATTAATCCCATAGCAACTGGAATTCTTTGTTCTACTACTGCCGTTTTTGTTGCTAGAGGAACAATCACTTGAACATTCACTTTTATTAAGATACCCACTTCAACGTATGCGTTATTAATCCCAAATTCACGGATGGTTTCTTCAACATCAGATTGCACGTTCCCGATTATATGGAACCTAATCGGAATTTTTGGTCCTAAATTTCCGAGTAAAGGAATATTTGTCGCTTGACCGATAGGAACAAAAAATACAATTCCACCTTGGTCTTCCATTGCTTCTGTATCATATTCAATATCGTCTAAGTAAGGAAGATGGTCTAAATTTCCTTCCTCTGCTTGTTCCAAGTGTGTTTGTACTAAATTAGTAGTATCCGCTTTTACACGATTTATGATTTCTGTATTAAATTTGGTGGTAACCATATTAGATTGATCAGATGGGACATGCTCAATAATATCATTAACATCTAAAACATTAGAAATTCGAGTATTAATCGCTTTATTAATGACTAGGGAAGCAATTTTAGTAGATTGAACTTCTGCATATTGCAAGTAGGTAGGTGTTAAGCGAACATTCACAACATAAAACAAAAAGCTCACTGACAAAATGATACAAAGCAAGAGAATGGGTAAAAGGTTTTGTCTTTTCTTGTTTGCTCTAGTTGATACTTTAGGTAATTTCAACCAAAAACCTCCTGTTCTATAATACGAGAAACAGGAGGTTTTTATGTATGACCTATTAAGTGTTATCGAGTTCCACTTTGTCGATATCTAGCTGATTGTTGGTTAACAAATCAACTTCATATGTAGCGTTCAGTAGTTCGCCGTTTACTTCAAAGATTCTTACCCATGGCCTAGTAAGCATATGCTTATTTTGTTTAGAAACAATACCCCGACTTCCATCCGATAGAATGACAGTTGTTCCATTTGGGTAATGAGCAACTATTCTACTAAAAGCTTGTACAACTTTTGAATCATATAATGTCCCTTTTCCAGCTTCTAATATAGCGATTGCTTGTGAAGGTGGCATTTTCATTTTATAAACTCGATTAGTGGTAACTGCATCAAATACATCAGCCACAGCTATAATCTTCGCAAAAGGATGAATTTCAAAATCAATCAATCCTCTTGGGTAACCACTTCCATCCAATCTTTCATGATGTTGAAAAGCACAATGTGCTATTAACAGCGATATGGAATGAACATTTCTTAACACATCGAATCCAAAAGTTGTATGCTTTCGAATTTCACTGAACTCTTCCTCAGTTAAGCTTTCTGGTTTCAATAGAATTTCTTGTGGTACTAACATCTTTCCTACGTCGTGCAAAAGTGCACCCAATGCAATTTGTCTAATTTCATCTACCGTATACCGCATTTCTTTAGCAATTGCTATCGCATAAGTGGTAACTTGAAAAGAATGCTGGTAAATATAATTGTCATATAAATAGACATCTCCAAGGATTGTTAAAACGTCTTTATTAGATAAGATATGATTTAATAAATCATCAATGATCGAGTATAGAACTTTTGATTGTTGATCAACAAAAAATGAAGCTTCGCCATTTTTTGCTATCTGAATTGCTTTGAAGGTTTGAGTAATTTCTGTAACTGCTCGTTTCCTAACCTCTATAGGGATGGTATCTAATGACTCAATGTCTTTAGACAAAGCATCTTGAATATATACATATTGGACATTTAATGCGATTAACCTTTCAATGATTCGGTCAGTTACCTTCACATTTTCTTGCAGCAATGGATGACCGGCTTCATTCCAAATCGTTCGTCCTATTACCATTCCTTTTTTTAAAGTCTTGATGGATATTAATCTCATGTTTTTCTCCACTTCATGTGAATCTCAGAATTATTTTTGACTTTTTCCATACCAGATGAAAACATCTCTCAAAAAATCTGGCATAAAATATGTTTTTTTAACATTTTTTAAATTTGGGAAAAAATAACCGAATGTAAACATATCTAGGGTTGCCAATCGAATTATCTTATTTGAATTTACAGGTTCGTTCTGAATATATAATTCATTGTCAACAACTCTCATGTTATATGCAATCATTTTTCCCATCACTGAACCTCTAAAGCCTAGACCCTTAATCTCTAAATTCGGCCACTCCTGATTTAATGATTGATTATAAATATCGATTAGTTCTAAATGAGTTAGCTCGATTAAGCAAGGATTGATGGGATGGGGTAATATTTGATGCACCTGTAAAGAGGAGACCCAACCACTTTTTAAATCATCTAAAAAAATTCCTGCATTAAAAAGTGCACAATCCGCATCACAATAGTTTAACATTGCTTCACCAAAATAATTAGACAGTGCTGATTCTTGAAACCAGTCCTTTTCTAAATAATCATTTTGAAAAAATTCTAAGGTTTTCATGCTATCTTTTCCAATTTGTTCGTACACTGCTACTTTATGAGTTTCTTGTGGAACTGGAGGCAACTCATTCGAATCATATAATTGGGCTCTTTTCTTCTTAATTTCCTTCTTTTCTAAATCAAAATCGACAGTTACATGGCCAACAAATTGTCCGAATTTCCCCGCAGCCGCTAATAGTACATCATCCACTAATTTTCCTTCGTGTAATACATGATGGGTATGCGCTCCAAAGATAACATCAATCTCAGGGAAATGAGAAGCCATTTTTTCATCTTCGTGTATACCTAAATGAGACAGGCATACAATAATGTCTGCGTTCAAAGTTAAATGATGTAAGGATTCTCTTAAAGCCTCAAAAGCAGGTGTTACCTTCCAATCTAGACACTCATAGAAAGAAGAAAATTCGGCAGTTACTGCTACAATTCCTATTTTCGTACCTTTAGTTGTTTGAATTTCAAGGTATGGTTTTACCCAATTTGGTCGAGTACCGTTTTTATTAAATAAATTTCCGACGACAACTTCAAAATTAGCATCATCATATAGGCTTTCAAGATCATCGTGAGGCAATGTTATACCTTCGTTGTTACCAATGGTTACAACATTATACATCGCTTCATTTAAAAGCAATGTATTTCCTTTACCTAAAGTACCTTCTGTGTAAATATGTGATCGGTCGATATGGTCACCGATATCAAAAGCAAAGCTAGCTTCGCCTTCCTCTAAATGCCATTTTCTACGTGAAGTCAACAATTCGTGGATCCTCGGCCAATGTTGAAAATGACTGTGCAAATCATTCGTATGATAAAAATGGATGGTTTCTATCATTCATCTATCTCCTTACCCAAGTAATCCAGCGACAATTGAACGAATACCTAGTAATAGTAAAATAATTCTAAGTGCGAAGACTAATGTTTCTGATTTTATTCGCAGATTTAAATAAGCGCCAATCTTTGCACCTATAAATGCAGCTGGAATAACTGGTAATGTGTATAACCAAGGAACATTTCCTAGAGTAATATGACTGATGGAACTGACAATAGCTGAAAGAAAGACCAAAAACATGGATGTACCTACTGCAACATGAGGTGGAAATAAGAATAATAATATCATGGCTGGAACAATAATTGACCCTCCACCAATACCAAACAAACCTGAAGCAAATCCTACACCGAAAGTAAGAAGAAGAGCAAACCAAATTGGATAGCCATACACAAACGAATTTCCTTGTGAATCAATAAATGTTTTTTTGTTACTGTTATTAACAAATATATGGATAGGCTTTAAATATTTTCGTACTAGCAACAGTGTTGATAAAAGTATTAATAATACCCCGAAATATAAGTTGAAAGATGGCAAATCTAATCCTTTATTTACGATGGCTCCAAGAATTGTTCCTGGTACACTACCTACAAAGAAAATAAGTCCACTCCGATAATCTATTGTTTTCGATTTCATATACGATAACGTTGAAGCAAGCCCAGTAAAAATCATCATAATTACGGAAAGCCCCACCACATTTTGTGGAGTTATGCCAGGAATTAAACCTAAAGAACCTCCAAAAAACAAAGTTGCCGGTACTAAAATGATTCCTCCACCTAATCCGACTAGTGCTCCGACTATGCCAGAAAGTAACCCGATGATTGCTAAAATTAAATATTCCATTCGGACTCTCCTTCAAAGATGTCTAATTGTTTCGCGTTCAACCCTTCATATTGAATATGTAATTTATTTATGAGTTGTTTGGCATTCTTAGCAGCATGTCCACCGGAATTATTATTAAATAACACCGTCACATGTTTTGATTGAGTTGATAGATTATGAATGACTTGAGCAATTTCGTCTAATTCTGATTTATTATATTCATATAAATATCTTATTTCTCTCCACTTATGTGCATCACCAGGATTACGCCAACCATTAACATTGCGTCCATGAAGTCGAAATAAGCTATGATTTTTGTTAGTTGAAACAGGTACTAATGGAATACTGCCCTGTCCAGCTTGTGGTTCATCACAAACAGAGTGTATAAATTCATAGTTTGTTAAGAATTCAATGGTTTTCTCCCTATATTGTGGCTCATACCAGGATTGATGTCTGAATTCGATGGCTACAGGCAAGTCTACAAACGTCTCTCTTAACATTTTGATATAATCCACATTGTCTTTCGCACAATCAAACCATGGAGGGAATTGTACAAGAATCATACTCAATTTATTAGCTTCAATTAAAGGAGCTAACGAAGCTTTATAAATTGATATCATTTCATCCGTGGATTGAAATGCAGACTCGCCTCGCAAATGTCC
>JBEVEQ010000150.1:0-6539 GCA_040512715.1 Paenisporosarcina sp.
GTGGATCTGGAAGATGCTCGATCAGTCATTAACCTTCATCTTACTATAGATCGTGAATCAGATTTTATGCTGTTCGGAAAAGATGAACGTAAACTAACAGTTCAAGCCGTTAGGAAACGTATTGGCGAATGGAAGAAGTCATTAAATTCGGGCATGTTTGTTGCTATTTTAAACGGCGAGTTTGCTGGATTTGTTATACTTAACGGCGGGACTGCCCCTCGATCTAAACATCGTGCTGCTCTTGTCATCGGGGTACTATCCGCTTTTTACGGGAAAAATGTTGGTACATCCCTAATGAAAAAAGCCGAAAGCTTTGCTCATGAGGCAGAAATTCAACGCATTGAGCTTACGGTTGTTGAAAACAATGAACGTGCACTAGCCTTGTATAAAAAAATGGGCTATACCATTGAAGGAACACGTTTGCACTCCTTAAAAATTGGAGATCAATTTATAAACGAACTTTATATGGGCAAACTTATTTAAAAAAGCGGCATAGTGGATTCTCCTCCACTATATCGCTTTTTCTTATTTTCCTGTTTTTCCAAATTCCTCTATACGTGAACTGATTTCGTCACGAACACGCTGGAAAACAGCCCACTTTTCTTCTTCTGTGCCTTCTGCGCGAGCAGGATCATCAAATCCCCAGTGCCATCTCGTAACATGTGGAGGTGTTATCGGACAATTATCATTAGCATCACCACATAATGTAATTACAAAATCTGCTTGGTTTAATAACTCAGTATCAATGGTATCGGATGTTTGATTACGAATATCGATGCCAACTTCATCCATCGCTTTAACTGCATTTGGATTTAGTCCATGCGCTTCAATTCCTGCAGAATAAACATCGAATTTGTCGCTTAAATATTTATGTCCAAATGCTTCAGCCATTTGTGAACGACAAGAGTTACCTGTACATAAGAAATATAAAATCTTTTTCTCCATTTGAAATCATCCTCTTCTAGTGAATTATTGTTAACCATAGGTAAAGTCCAGTTAAGGTAATAAATAATGTAGGCACCGTCAATATGACCCCTACTTTAAAGTAATAACCCCATGAGATTTTGACCCCTTTTTGGCTTAACACATGTAACCATAGTAAGGTGGCAAGCGATCCAATCGGTGTCATTTTCGGTCCTAAATCAGACCCAATAATATTCGCATAAATTAAAGCTTCTCTTGTAACACCTGTCGTATTCGTTTCAGCAATTGCTAATGCGTCAATCATGACCGTCGGCATATTATTCATAATCGATGATAAGATGGCTGCTATAAAGCCCATTCCTAAAGTGGCTGCGTATAACCCATGACTTGCAGACCAATCGATCACGACTGCCAAAATAGATGTCAATCCAACGTTGCGAAGTCCGTAAACGACTACATACATACCAATTGAAAAGAACACAATCGCCCACGGTGCACCCTTAATGACAGCTGTTGTATGAACAGCGTGACTGCGTCTACCAATAAGTAGGAATAATACAGCTACAATGGAAGCGATGATAGATACAGGAATTTGTATCGTTTCACTTAAAAAATAACCAATTAACAAAACGCCTAGTACGTACCAGGATACATGAAACATTTGGATGTCCTTTAACGCGGACTTAGGTTCCTTGACCATATTTTCATCAAAGTGCTTTGGAATTGATTTTCCAAAATACAAATACAAAACCAACATACTTGCCGCTAAACTAAATAGATTCGGTACAATCATGCGAGATGTATATTCAATAAAACCAATTCCAAAAAAGTCAGCGGATACAATGTTCACCAAGTTACTAATAACAAAAGGCAAGGAAGTTGTATCAGCGATAAATCCAGATGCCATTATGAATGGCAAAATCATTTTTTCTTTAAAATCTAGCGCTCGAACCATAGCTAATACGATTGGTGTAAGAATGAGTGCTGCTCCATCATTTGCGAATAAAGCCGCTACTCCTGCTCCCAGTAAAGTAACTAATAAGAACATGCGGATTCCGCTACCCATAGCAAATCGAGCCATATGTAATGCTGCCCATTCAAAAAATCCAATTTCGTCTAAGATAAGCGAGATAATAATTAACGCGATAAACGTTAAGGTCGCATTCCAAACAATCCCCGTTACGTCGATTACATCTTGAAAGTTTACAACGCCTACTAAAAGAGCTACTGCAGCTCCCGACATGGCCGACCATCCAATCGACAATCCACGAGGTTGCCAAATGACAAAAAGCAACGTGATCAAAAATATAAGACTAGCTAACCAAACATCCATTATTCCGCTCCAATCTATGCTTCACACATGACTTTTTTACCTACTTTAATCAAATCATCAACCGTACGTTCAGGCGTAGGAAGTAAGCTCAACAAATGAATCAATACAGGATACTGGGGATGTCTGACTTGTAGGGACCAAATCGTCCATCTTCCTCGTTTTTCTTCTGAAACGATTCCCGCTTCTTTTAACTTCTTCATATGTTGACTAATGGCTGGTTGCGTCATATGAAGCAACTCTGTTAATTCACACACACATAACGATTGTTGCATGAGATGAGTCAAAATTCGCAACCGATTTTGATCTCCAACGCCTTTAAGATACTGTTCAAGTTCTAAGTAATCCATAAGCATCTCCTTATCTGTTGAATACTTTTTTTATTATATAAGCATCTACTTATGACATCAACCGCTGATATGAATTAATTCGATGATATTTGGATAAGCGAGTAGGACCGTTAAAACAAAAACTACCTTGAACACGAAGTTCAAGGTAGTCAAAAATTTTCTTATCTCTTCACTTTGTCAGCTGTTAACAACACCACTCGTGCTAATATGTCACTTCCTGTATGAATGCATTCCTCATTAAACGTCATTTTCGGATGATGTAGACCAGGTGATAAATCGCATCCAAGTGCTAGCATGGTAGCTTTAAGTGTAGGGACATGCGCTGAATAAAAATGAAAATCCTCTCCACCCGGAGTGACGATTGGGGGTTGCACATATTCCTTACCAAGAACATCCACAATCGCCCTTTCCATTAATTCACAAGCTTCTTCATCCACAATAGCCGCTACCAAATTCGAGTGAACATCTACATCAATTACAACATTGTATAAGTCTTCCACTTGTTTAAGAACCTGCTGTACTTTTGCATTTAAAAGCCCCATCATGTCATTTGTTTGGGCACGTAAATCAATACTAAAAGAGCCATTTCCAGGGATGATATTGCCTGTTTCACTTCCCGCAAGGAATTTAGTCATTTTCGCTGAATAGGGTACCATTGGATCCAAGCGAATACTTTGTAGCCCATGCACAATAGCTGCACCCACTTCGATTGCATTTACTCCTAAATGAGGTCTCGCTGCATGTGCATCTTGCCCGAAAATCGTTCCTTGTAAAATGGAAGCTGCTCCATGGTAAATCGCTGGTGAAGCAGTGCCATCGCCAATTTCCTGAATTGGTCGTAAATGTACGCCAAATAAGTAATCAACGTCGTCAATTATGCCTTTATTAACTAATTTTTCGGCGCCTTTTCCTTTTTCTTCTGCAGGTTGGAAAATCCATTTAAACCGAATGTCTTTTGGAAATCCCTTTTCTTTCATATGAAGCAATGCTCCAAATGCGATTGTCATATGAGCATCATGTCCACAGGAATGATTAGGTTGAAACACGCCATCTACTTCCTGCCATAATGCATCGATGTCAGCTCTCACACCAATACACGTGGGTCCATCACCGATTTCTACACATAAACCAGTACAATCATCAAATGTTTGAACAGTAAATCCTTCTAGTTCAATCAACTTTTTTAAATAAGCTGTCGTCTGAACTTCCTTCCAGCTTACTTCTGGATGCGTATGCAAATAATGAAATGCTTCATCCAACTTTTGTTTATTCGTCAACAATATGTCATTCATTCTTTCCACCCCAACATTTTCTCTATCTACTTAGCTTATCGTATTCAGAATAAATAATTTAAGTCTTTGTGGAATAAATTACGATGAAAAAAGTTCACATTAAAAAAAGCCCTGCATTAGCAAGGCTTTTCATTATTATAATTGCTCTAATAATTTTAGTGATTCTCGATTAAACGCAGGGATGTCGTCAGGTGTTCTACTTGTTACGAGTTGATTTTGACAAACCACAACTTCTTTATCAACATATTTCGCTCCTGCATATTCCATGTCTTGACGAATGGATTTATAACCAGTGGCGTCTCGGCCTTCAAGTGCTTTCGCGCTAATTAATAGTTGAGGACCGTGACATATAGCGAAAACAGGCTTTTTGGCATCCATAAAGGCTTTAGAGAATTCGACGAAGCGATCATCTTCTCTTAACAGATCCGGTGAAAATCCACCAGGAATAAATAAAGCATCAAAATCTTCAGGTTTCACATTATCAATTCCATAATCAATTGTTACATTCGCTTCGCCTTGCTTACCTTTTATTTCATTTCCAGCCTTTTTTTCAATTGTAAAAATTTCATGTCCCGCATTATTAAAAGCAGTAGATGGCTCCGTGTATTCTGAGTCTTCAAACATATTTGTGATTAACGTTGCAATTTTTGCCATTTCCAATCACTCCTTAAAATTTGTTCTCTACTACTATTCCACTAAAATGTATCATTAAACATAATCAGCGATACTTGGAAACCATTGGATGATTTTTTTCGAAAAAACGATATGGATAATGGACAGCCTCACCCGTATTTTGTATACCGACTCTTGGTCCGATTTCTATTTCGGAAATTCCTGGGCCTTCGGCAATATAAAGAGGTTGTTCAGACCAAAGGTGTCCATAATAAATCATCGTCACACCTAAAGCCTTTGCTAATTTTCCTGGTCCGTTTGTCCAATCTTTTCTTGGTACAAGTCCACGAAATTTCTGCATCAAGTCTTCACCAGCTATTGGTTCACCTGCTCGTATAAGAATTGCATGTGGAACACCAATAGGTCCACTTACAACATTCATTAAGGTATGGGTATGCATTTGATACGTATATATAAGTCCGGCTTCTCCAAACATTATTTCAGTTCTCTTTGTTTTTCGATTACCAAAACTATGTGCTGCACGATCTTCTGCACCCATATAAGCTTCTGTTTCTATAATCTTCGCTGCAATCACACCTTCTGGATGCTCATGAACTATATACTGTCCTAAAAGTTTCTCGGCTAATTCGAGTGTAGGCATTTGAAAGAAATTAGGATGTACTGGACGAAAATGCATGTATATTCCTCCTGGTTTCATTATACTGAAAGAAAGATATTACTTAATAAAATACTTTGTTAACTTTTTAAGTTGATTTTATATATATATAAGGGAATCTGCTCCCTTTCCGCGGACGAACTGTCAAGCCTCCTCAGTCCAACAGGATGTTGGTCAGGAAGGCGTTGCCACACGAGTGGCGTTCTTGGTCTTCGTTCCATTGTTCTCACTGCGGGATCTTTCTTGCACGTTTTTCCGCTGGAGTATCGTTTGATTCCGTTACTATCAACAACATCGTATTACAGCGCCTTAAAAAGGAGATGGAATTTAAATGAAAGAACTAATAAATGAAATCAATCAATTTCGCGACGAACGAGGTTGGGGTGGTAATCATGATGCAAGAAGTCTAGCCATTTCAATCTCTCTTGAAGCGAGTGAATTACTTGAATGCTTCCAATGGCAATCTGCAGAAGATTCGATTGCTAAAGATAAACAAGCCATTATCGATGAGATGGCCGATGTGTACATATACTTATTACAGTTTTCAGACGTTCTCGGCGAAGATTTAGTACAAGCTGCTAGAGAAAAAATGAAGAAGAATGCTATCAAATATCCCATAAACGTGACAACATAAGCGGATATTTGAGTTTATTTTCATTTTCCTATTGCGTAATCATTGTCTGAATATTATATTAATGAAACAACTAGGCAAGGAGCGACCCCGATGAAAAAATGGAAATGGTTAATATGGATAGCTGCGGGGACACTCCTACTCTTCTATACCAGAACAGATACAAGACACGACCAAGCAAGTGCAAATGAAACCTTGATTAAAACCTATGATCCAAAATATAATCCTAATCAAACGATGATTGATTATCTAATTTTTCGATCTATGATAAGTGGAGAGGCTAAAATGGCAGTAACAGGAAGCAGTGTAACACGTGGCTCTGGGTCAAGCCACCAATCAAAAACATGGCGGGGAATGATCGAATCCAATTTACGTAATACACATCCTGCCTTAAAGAATTTGTCCGTCAGTAATCATGGACATTCAGGGTATACGTCCGTTCGTTTACTCGAAGAACATGTAAAGAATCCAATTCTTGCGGAAGAGCCCGATGTACTATTTATTGAAACGTCGGTGATAAACAATCACAATAAAAACGTCACCCTTGAAGATACATTCGCTTCATTGAATGAGCTTCATACGCTATACAAAACGGCTTTTCCGGATTTACGAATATTGTTTCTTTCTCCAAACCCTTGTACAGAAAATAAATTCGGTCCACAAATAAATCAATTGGGTTTAACATTTACGGACTATGTAGATCAGACTGCTGCTTATATTCAAA
>JBEVEQ010000156.1:0-11534 GCA_040512715.1 Paenisporosarcina sp.
GCATCAGTTATTGCGGTAGGTTCTGCAGTGGAAATAACAATGACGTCATCTACGGCTACGATTAAATCTAATATTTTATTCGTTGCACCTGCACCCATATCAAACAAAATAACGTCGAATTCTTTTTGGAAATGCTCAAATGCTTGAATTAAACGTTCAAACATATCTTCAGTCCATTCCAAAACACCGTTTAGTCCTGATCCACCTGAAATATACTTCATGCCATTAGGGCCTTCATACATAACACTTTCCAATGGTTGTTTACCTTCTAAATAATCTTTTAAATTTGTGGGCACACTTTTTCCTAATAAAATATGAATATTTCCCATTCCAATGTCCATATCAATGAGGATAGTCTTCTTATCTAGTGAGGCAAGCATGGAAGAAAAATTTAATGAAAAATTACTTTTTCCTACTCCACCTTTCCCACTAACTACAGCAATTGAGCGACCAATTTGACCTTGGTTTCGAAGCATATGCATTCGAAGTGACTCAGCTTGATCTCTCATCTTCATACTCCTTAAAAAGAAGTTTTAATAAAGAATCAACAGATGCTTCATTAATATCTTCAGGGACCTCTTGCCCATCCGTATAGTAAGCAAGTCCCTTATTATATTTAATCATTAAATTGAATATAGAGCCAATAGAATTTGTTTCATCGGCTTTCGTGAAAATAAATTGTTCAATGGGGAACGAACTAAATTGTTCAATAATCGTTTCCATATCTTTTTCCTTAGATGTACTAGAGAGTACTAAGTAGGATTCTACATTGTCTTCAAATTGGATGAGTTTTTTAACATCCTCTACGAACTTCTCTTCTTTATAGTTACGCCCTGCGGTATCAATAAAAACTAGATCTAGTTGTTCATAGATTTCCATAGCTTTTGAAAAATCCTCACTATTGTAAACAATCTCTACTGGAGCTTGAAGAAGACCGGCGTATGTCTTCAATTGTTCAATGGCTGCAATACGGTATGTATCCGTTGTGATAAAGCCAATTTTCTTTTTCTTTTGTATAACTGCATGGGCTGCCATCTTGGCAATAGTTGTTGTTTTCCCTACACCGGTTGGTCCAAGTACATTAATGTATTTTTTTTGATAAGAAAGACCACCAAAGGGTACATCCTTTAAGGCATCTTTTAGGACACGAGTAGCAATTTGACGATATGATAATGGTTGTTTGTTTTTATCATTTTCATTTACATGCTCAAAAAGCTCATCACCAATACGCGTGATAAGCTTTTCATTAATTTCATGAGTACGTAAATAACTAAGGAAAGACTCAATGTCTTCAGTATATTTTTTTAACTCAGCTGGTCGCTGCAAAGACTGAACGAGAATCTTGATATCGCTTAACTCTTTTTTTAAATCACTAGATAAAACTTGTTCTTTCTTAACAGGTGGAGACACTTCATTTTGAAATGGTTGAACGGGTTGAAGAGGTGTTTCATATTTATCCATACCCGCTACTACTTCAATGGTTTTCTTTTTGAAAAGACCCAAAAACCCCTTGGTATAAACAACTTTAGAATTTAAAATAACTGCGTCTTCACCTAAATCCGCGCGAACTTTACTCATGGCCTCTGTCATTGTATCTGCTGAATATTTTTTCATTTTCATTCTACGTTCACCACCCCAACACTTTGTACTTCAATTGATGATTCAAGTTCGTTATATGATAGAATCGGAATTTGAGGAAAATAACGCTCGGTCATTTGTCTCAAATACATTCGCACTGCTGGAGAACATAACACAACCGGCGATTGTTCAATAAGAGAAACCCGATCGACTTCCTTTGCAATAGATTCTAAAATATTTTGAGAATCACTAGGATCTATCGACAAATAGTTTCCATGCTCAGTTTGTTGAATATTATCTGCGATTAGCTTTTCTACTCTTCCTGAAACAGTTAGTACTTTTAAATTGGCTTGAGTTCCAGCATATTGTGTAGTAATTTGGCGTGCTAACGACTGTCTAACGTACTCAGTTAAAATATCTACATCAGAGGTCATTTTAGAATAATCAGCTAGTGTTTCGAAAATAATCGGTAAATTTCGGATAGAGACATGTTCTTTAAGTAATTTAGCTAATACTTTTTGTATTTCACCAACCGATAATGGTGTAGGAGTTAATTCGTCCACCAAAATAGGGTATGTCTCGCGCACATGATCGATTAATTGTTTCGTTTCTTGTCTTCCTAAAAGTTCATTTGCATTCGCACGAATGATTTCGGTCATATGAGTAGAAACCACACTTGGTGGATCCACAACTGTATATCCAAGCATTTCAGCGTCTTCTTTTACTTGATCTGTAATCCATTTAGCAGGAAGTCCGAACGAAGGCTCTATTGTATCTATTCCCTCAATCGTATCGTCGTCTCCAGGACTCATCGCTAAGTAATGATCTAGTAATAATTCACCTCGTGCCATCTCGTTTCCTTTGATTTTAATTCGATATTCATTTGGTTGTAATTGAATATTATCACGTATACGAACGACCGGTATAACGATTCCAAGTTCAAGTGCAAGCTGTCTACGTATCATCACGACTCGGTCTAATAAATCCCCACCTTGTGCTGTATCGACAAGTGGAATTAAACCATAACCGAATTCAAATTCAATCGGATCTACATTTAGTAGATTGACTACGTTCTCAGGACTCTTCATTCCATCCGTAGCCACTTCTTCTTCATACTCTTGTATTTCAGCGGGATCTTCTTCTTTCTTACGGCTCATCATAAATGCTCCAACTGCTAATGTTCCTGCTAACGGAATAGTTAATAAATCGGTAATCGGTGTAAATAGTCCTAAAAGTAAAATCGTTGCTGCTGCTACATACAATAACTTCGGTTGACCTAGTAATTGTCCTGTAATATCAGATCCTAAGTTACCTTCTGATGCTTGACGTGTTACAACAATCCCTGTTGCTGTTGAAATAAGTAACGCTGGAACTTGAGATACAATCCCATCACCTACTGTTAATGTAGAGAAGAGGACGGCAGCTTCTGCAAATGGCAGACCCATTTGGACCACACCTATAATAATACCGACAAGTAAATTAATGATGACAATAATTATTCCTGCAATGGCATCACCTTTAACAAATTTGGTTGCCCCGTCCATTGCACCATAGAAGTCAGCTTCGTTCCCAACTTTTAGTCGTCTTTCTCGAGCTTGTGATTCAGAAATCATACCAGCATTCAAATCAGCGTCAATACTCATTTGCTTACCAGGCATTGCATCTAACGTAAATCGAGCTGCAACTTCAGATACCCGCTCGGCACCTTTTGTAATAACGATGAACTGAATAATAATCAAAATAACGAAAACAACCATACCAACAAGAATATTGCCACCAACTACGAATGTACCAAAGGTTTCAACTACCCCCCCGGCATGGCCTTCACTTAAGATGGCACGCGTAGTAGATACATTCAAGCCTAATCGAAATAATGTTAAAAGCAAAAGCAAGGAAGGGAAAATGGAAAACTCTAACGCTTCTTTCATATTCATAGAAGTTAGCAAAACCATAAGAGCCAACGTTATATTGACCATGATTAAGAAACTTAACATCCAACCTGGAAGTGGAATGATGAGCATCGCTACTATTAAAATGACGGCTGCTAAAACTCCGATGTCGCGAATCTGCATGACTTGTCCTCCACTTGTAGTACCCTAAATTTTTCGTTTTATACGATATACATACGCTAATATTTCAGCGACAGCTTTGAAAAATTCATCTGGTATTCTATCCCCGATTTCAACTTGATCGTACATGCTTCGAGCTAACGGGCGATTTTCTACCATAACAATTTCGTTTTCTTTTGCAATAAGCTTGATTTTTTGAGCGATAAAATCTGCACCTTTTGCTACAACTACTGGAGCATCCATCTGCCCATCTTCATACTTTAATGCAATGGCATAGTGAGTCGGATTCGTTATAACCACATCTGCGTTCGGAACTTCTTGCATCATCCGGCGCATGGCCATTTCGCGTTGTCTTTGTTTAATCCGAGATTTTATAACCGGATCACCTTCACTATTTTTATATTCATCCTTGATATCTTGTTTAGACATCTTAAGGTTTTTTTCGAAGTCATATTTCTGATAAAAATAATCCAATATAGAAACAAACAATAATACAAAGGATGCGGCTATTCCCATCATGACTGTTAAATAAGAAACAGTTGATAATGTATCCCAAGCGCTTTTAAAAGAAAGAGATAGTACATTTTCTAAGTTCATCCATACAATCATGACTGTAACTGATCCGATTAAGGAGATTTTTAAAACTGACTTGATTAATTCAATAATGGCGCGTAAAGAAAATATACGCTTAAGACCTTTAATGGGATCTAATTTTTTTAGATCCATTTTTAGTGGTTCAGCAGTAAACAACAGCCCAAATTGAAAGAAGTTACCGGCAACACTTGCAATCACGGCAATGAGCATGATTGGTAAGACAATTAATCCCATTTCCATTAAAACATCTGAATAGATTTCCATAACTAACTCAACGGAAATGGTATCAATTAATACATAGCGGTTAAAGGTTTGATAAAAAAACGAAAAAATGCGTTCTCTCATAAACCCAGCACCAAACAATAAAAATAAAAAGACGGACAATAGAACAATTGCACTTGTTACATCTTGGCTTTTTAGAACTTGTCCCTTTTTACGTTGATCTTGTCTTTTTTTAGGTGTGGCTTTTTCCGTTTTTTCTCCGGCAAAGAACTGTAAATTTAAATGCAACCTATTCAAGTTATCCACCACCTAATATGACCATTAAATCTCGCATACTTAAAATCATTATTTCGAATAAATTCTTTATCACATTCATCATGACACCCATCATAACAATTAGGACTAGAAAACTAACGCCAATTTTGATGGGAAAACCAACAACAAAAATATTTAATTGCGGTACTGTTCTTGCAGTAATACCTAATGCAATATCCACTAAGAATAAGGTAGCAACAATTGGAATCGACATTTGAAATGCGATTGCAAAAACGGCTGTAAATGTTCTCATAATAAATTCTGCAAATCCAGGGTCCCCAAAGGGAGGCCAAGCGAATTCCATAGGAATAAATTGATAACTATAGAAGATGCCATCTAATAATAGATGGTGAGCATTCAATGCAAGCATTAACAATAATGCAAGTGTATTAAAAAACTGGCCAAGTAATGGGCTTTGAGCACCAGTTTGTGGATCTATGATATTAGCAATTGCAAATCCCATTTGGAAGTCGACAAAACTCCCTGCAATTTGAACGGCAGTCATAATTATGTAAGCTAGTAATCCGATAAATAACCCGATAATAACTTCCTTCGCAACTAAGAATAAATAATCCCCATTCAATTCAAATGGTTCAACATCCATGGTGTAATACATCATCCAAGAAATCAGTACAGCAAAAGCAACACGATGACTTGCTGGAATGGTTCGATGCGAGAAAAGAGGTAAAACAACAAAAAAAGCGGAAACACGTGCAATGATTAGTAAAAGGACGGTGACACTAGGTAAAATTTGCTCCATAGACTCACCCAATGTATCGTATCAAATTCTCAAAAATATCCTGTGAATAACTCAATATTTGAGTTAGCATCCAGGGACCGAAGAAAACGATTCCTAGTAAGACAGCAACGATTTTCGGAACAAATGCTAAAGTTTGCTCCTGGATTTGTGTGGTTGCTTGAAAAATACTCACCAACAGACCAGTTACAAGTGCCAGGATGAGCAAGGGACCTGATGTTAATAAGACAACCCATATTGCCCGTTCCGCTATTGCAATAACCATTTCACCCGTCATATGGAATCATCCCCTAAAAGCTTTGAAGCAAAGATTTCATTACTAAGTACCAACCGTCTACTAACACAAACAATAAAATTTTAAATGGCAATGAAATCATTACCGGTGGTAACATCATCATCCCCATGGACATTAAAACACTGGCTACAACCATATCAATAACTAAAAATGGAATAAAGATCATAAAGCCAATTTGAAATGCCGTTTTAATTTCACTTAATGCAAAAGCAGGAACCATAATCGTTAAAGGAATTTCTTCGATTGATTTGGGTTGTTCAGCTCCAGTGTAACTTAAAAACAACTCTAAATCTTTTTGTCTCGTATGCTCACTCATAAAGTCTTTGAATGGACCACTTGCGCGTGTGTATGCTTCCTCTAAGGTAATTTCTTCATCAAATAATGGAGTCAATGCATTTTCATTCACTTCTTGCAAAGTAGGTGACATGATGAAAAATGTTAAGAACAATGAAAGACCAATAATTACCTGGTTTGGAGGCATTTGCTGAGTGGCTAATGCTGTTCGAACAAAAGATAAGACGATTACAATTCGAGCAAAAGACGTCATCAATATCAATATACTTGGAGCTAAAGAAAGGACAGTAAGAAGAAGCATAAGCTTGATGGAAGTAGAAACACTTGAAGCATCACTATTCGCAAATAAATCCACAAATTCGTTCATTGCCGATCGTTCTCCTTCTTCTTCCAATCACGCAAACCTTCACTCCGGTCTGTCTTGATTTCATTTAAGCGTTTTTTAAATATCTGATCAAATTTCCCTGATGGTAGATCTGGTGTATTATTTTGTAAGATTGTTGGTTTAAAACGTTTGACTAACTCTGCTATATACGGAATTTGAGTTGTCATTTCTTGCTTTTGATTATAGAAAGCTAACATCTTTTCTTTTTCAGCAGGGTCTGAAATTTCCTTCAGAATCGATATATCTTCTCCTACTCCAACTAAAACAAGCGAATCACCTATCTGTAATAGCTGAACCGATTTATGCTGGCCTAAAGAAAGCCCACCTAAATTTTGAATTAACTGATGCTGTTGATATTGTCGATTTTTACTATTGATGAATTTCAAAACACCATATAGCAAGGCTAAAACAAACAACAATCCTAAAATCATTTTGATATAATCCCATGCAGACAAACTAACAGCTGCCGTCTCAGGTGTAGTTTCGGCAGCTGGCGGGTCATCTTGATCACAGGATTCAGGATATTCGATACATTGTTTTATATTGGCATTCGGATTCATAGATGCATCCATTGGTGAAGAACCTATAAGCAACAATAGAATCATACACAACAAACTAACAATACCTTTTTTAAATCCAAAGTGAATCTTGATCATTCGATTACCCTATCGCTTTTTGAATGGCTTCAATTACACGATCAGCTTGGAAAGGTTTCACGATGAAATCTTTTGCACCTGCTTGAATTGCATCGATAACCATTGCTTGCTGACCCATAGCTGAACACATAATAACGATAGCTGAAGGATCTTTTTCTTTAATTGATTTTAATGCTGCAATGCCATCCATTTCAGGCATTGTGATATCCATTGTTACTAAATCGGGTTTAAGCTCATGATATTTTTCAATCGCTTGTACACCATCAGCAGCTTCACCAACAACTTCAAATCCATTTTTCGACAAAATATCTTTTATCATCATGCGCATAAACGCCGCATCATCTACTATTAAAATTCTTTTTGACATAACTTTATTCCTCCAGTAATGGTCTATCGTAAATTATTTAATCGATCGGCTTGACTAACGATGTCCGTAATACGAACACCAAAGTTCTCATCTATTACGACAACTTCGCCTTTGGCTACTAAACGAGCGTTAACCAAAATATCAACAGGTTCGCCAGCAAGTTTATCCAACTCAATGACAGAACCACTTGTAAGTTCTAGAATTTCTTTAACAGATCGTTTAGTACGTCCTAGTTCAACCGTTACTTGCAAGGGAATGTCAAGGAGCATATTCAAGTTGCGCGATTCGGATTGTGTTAATTGATTTGACTCAAAACTCGCAAATTGGGCCTGTTGAACATTGACCGGTGCTTGCGGTGGTCTTTGAGGCATAGCCTGCGGTTGTGCATATTGAGGCTGTGCATATTGTGGTTCAGCGTACTGCGGTTGCTGATATGCTTCTGGAACTGCTTGATAAGCTGGCTCTTGCCTCACAGAAGCAGGAGTAGAATGAACAGGAGCTTCCATTACACTAGTTGCTGCTACTTCATCATCATCTTCACCCATTAAACCTCTAACCAGTTTTTGACTAAATTTCAAAGGCAATAACTGCATAATATTCGAGTCAATTAAATCACCAATCTTTAATCGGAAGCTAACTTTAACCAGTAAATCATCCTCTGGTAACTTGTCTAATCCTTCATCTTCTTTAAAATTAAGTAAATCGATAGACGGTGGGGAAATATCTACTTTTTTATTAAATACGGTAGACATAGATGTTGCAGCTGAACCCATCATTTGATTCATAGCTTCTTGCACAGCACTTAATTGAATTTCACTTAAATCAGGACTTGGTGAAAGTCCATCTCCACCTAACATTAAGTCCGCAATAATCGCAGCGTCTGATTGTTTAATAACTAATAAATTCATCCCAATCAAACCGGCAGTATATTCTACTTGAACTGCCACATAAGGATGTGGGAATTCATCTTGTAGACGATTTCGATTAATCATACTGATTGTCGGTGTTGTAATTTCTACCTTTTGTCCCAATAATGCTGATAAAGCCGTTGCAGAACTACCAAATGAAATATTTCCAATTTCTCCTAAAGCATCTTGAGCAAAAGCATCTAAATAATCTTCTATAACGATGTCATCTTGAGTCGACGGTTGAGTTTTTGGTTCTATTGGTTCTCCTCTAAGCAGGGCTTCAATTTCTTCTTGGGAGAGCATGTCATCACTCATCATCCTCGTCTCCTCCTTTCAATGGTTCAATCACTTGTATGGCCATTCGTTTCTTTAACTTACCTGGTTGAACGGAAAATTTCGGAACATTGCCTATTCGTAGAACAAGCGGATCTTCTATTTTCTGATTCAATTGTATAACATCTTCAGGTTGCAGTAGAAGGAAATCTTCAATTGAGATTTCGGTCTTCCCAAGCTCAGCAACGATTTGTAAATCTGCTTTTCTAACACGATTCTCCAAGATTTCAAGTTGTTCTGGAGATACCTCTTTTTTATTCGTTTGCATCCAGTAACGCACAGAAAGATTAGGAACAATCGGCTCCAATACAACATGCGGGATACAAATGTTAATCATTCCACTTGTTTCACCAATGATGGTATTAAATGAAATAACAACAACGGTTTCATTTGGAGAAATCATTTGTAAAAATTGAGGATTCACTTCGAGCTCTGTCATAATTGGGTCAATATCCGCCACATTGGCCCATGCTTCTCGAAGATTATCAAATGATCGTTCAAAAAGATTCGTCATAATTTTAGTTTCAATCTCTGTTAAACTATCAACCTTGCTATTACTAACCCCTTGCCCACCCATTAGACGATCAAGCATGGAATAAGCAATGTTTGGGTTGATTTCCATCAAGATGTTTCCATCCAATGGAGGTACTTCAAATACATTGATTAACGTCATGTTTGGAATCGAACGGATGAATTCTTCAAAAGGTATTTGGTCAACGGAAGCTACAGTGATTTGCACGTAAGTTCTTAGTTGAGCTGAGAAAAAAGTAGTGAGTAATCGAGCAAAATTTTCGTGTATCCGGGTCAAACTTCGGATTTGATCCTTTGAGAATCGAAGAGCTCGTTTGAAGTCATAGACTTTCACTTTTCGAGTTTCCTCTTCTTTTTTCATCTCATCAGCCGTCATCTCACCCGTAGAAAGCGCAGACAATAACGCATCTATTTCGGATTGTGATAACACATCAGCCATTTTCCCCACCTCCTATCAAAACATTTCTTTAATTACATTGTTCAAAAGGAGCATAAATAGAGCTTCGTAGGTCGAGGCGTCGCAGACTTCGAGTACCGACTTGCACAGGGAGTACTGCTTCTGCAGTGCTCACACGACGTGAACTTTTTTGCAGAAGTTCCTCACCTTAAAACAAGAGGAGCGAAGAAGCAAGACAACGATTAAGGAGCGCAGCCTATTTCTCCACATCGTGTGGAAACGGCGCCATGACCTGCTTCGTGCAGGCCTCGATTGCCATATTTAGCGGACTTTTTGAACCACCTCTATTGAATAATGTAGGAGGTTATGTACACTTGTTGAACTTCACCGTCATGCATGAGTTCGTTTATCTGTAGTTTCAAAGCATTTTCAAATGCTTGTTTGCCTTCTTTTCCCTCTAAATCGGCAGCCGTCATTTCAGATAATTCTTGTATCACTATGTTTTTCACCTGGAAATCACGTTTCGTTAATTCTTCAGCAGCTTCAACGCTGTCAGTTTGAATCTTTAGGGACAGGCGAATAAAATCATCTGCAGATAAATTCGTCGTAATTTCAGGTACATCAATTGAAGACTCAATAATTTCATCAATTGTCGGACCTTCTTCTTTCTCATCCTTGTTAAACTGCATGACTAGTATGAGTGCAACAACCCCGATTAGGGTAATAGAAACTAAAATAATCAGCATAATCGTTAATAACTTATTCTTCATCTTTATCACCTCTTAAATGGGGGTTGGATAATAACTGGACTTGCCTATAGAACTGTATAACTCGTTCATGAACTTCTTTTTCACTTTCCAAGGCCACATACTTTCTACCATTGGTTAAAGTGATGGTGGTGTCTGGAAAAGTTTCTACTGTTTCTATGTATAAAGCGTTTAAAGAAAACGCTTTGCCATTAAGGCGAGTTAATTCAATCATTGGTAAGGGCCGGGCTCACATGGAGTCGGCCCGACCCCCCTCTACAATGAATTTATCAATCTAGTTTATCGTTTTAAGTTTACTAACTCTTGAAGAATTTCATCTGATGTTGTAATGATACGTGTATTTGCTTGGAATCCACGTTGAGCAACAATCATTTCTGTAAATTCTTCTGAAAGGTCAACGTTGGACATTTCGACGAATCCAGAAGCAATTTCACCCATACCTTCTTGAGTTGCAGTTGAAAGTAATGGAGTGCCTGAGTTTGGAGAAGAGTCAAAATAATTAGCTCCAACCTTGTTAAGACCTCCCGTATTAGGGAACTTTGCCATTACAATTTGTCCTGCCCATCTCAAATCCCCAGCTTTGTCAACGAATGTCACAGTTCCATCTTGCCCAATACTCATTGACTGTGCATCTGTTGGAATTTGCATTGGTTTGTAATCGACATCATAACCAGCAATAACTACTGGAGATTTATCAGGAATGCCATCTTGCCCCGGTGCAACAGGTAGGGCATCAAGGTTTCCAGGAGCAGGTGCAGCATTCACAATACTCGCAAGTGGCATAACAACCTGAGCAGCAGTAGGAGTAGCAGATATTCCAACTAAAAATTTACCATCAGAGTTTACTAAAAATCCATCAGAGTCCATATAGAAATTCCCTGCTCTTGAATACAAAATATTATCATAAGAGTTATCTACTGCAGCAGTATTCGCAACTACTTTTCTATCTGCAACTTGGAAGAATCCATCACCAGATATCGCTAAGTCTAGAACTCGACCCGTGGATTGTAATGAACCCCCAGTATGAATTGTATCAATAGCAGCCATTTGAGATCCTAAACCAACT
>JBEVEQ010000168.1:0-3920 GCA_040512715.1 Paenisporosarcina sp.
TTTCTTGGATCATGAGCCATTCAACGAAGGTCATGTTTTAATATTGCCAAAAAATCATATCCATGACGCTGATGAATTAGACGAAAATACTGCTGATTCAATAATGAAGGCTTCCATACTTATTTCAAAAGCATTAAAAAAATTGTATAACCCGGATGGTATCACTATTTGTCAAAACGGTGGGATATTCAATGAGTTAACTCATTATCATATGCACGTGGTACCTAGATACAAAGATCAATCATTCGCAAATTTCTATTTGGAAGATGAACCAATTTACATAGAAGAAGAATATAAATTAATTGAGACAAAAATTAAACTAAGCCAAGCCATCAGTGAAATAATCAACGGATAGCTTCAATGAAGGAATAGCTTGTCCACGACTGGCAACAAATTAGGAAGTATTAAAGGAGCTATCATCATGACACTCAAACAAGCATTACAACACTTAAACTATATGAATTCAAAAGTCGAGGATTTAGGCGAAGGAGCCTGGCATCGAGCATGGAAGTTGACGAGCGACCAACATGAACCAAGTGTTTTACGAATTCCGAAAAAAATAGCCTATAAAAAAGAAGTCCCATACGACGAGTCAGCATTAAAAGCTGAATATGGTGGAACCGAAATTTATTATCGTTCCGTGAATCAAGTTGTTTCAGGTGCTGCACCTGATAAGTTCGTTTATCACGTATCTGAAGAATTAACGTATACAGTAGAATCTTTTGCTGGAAAGCACGTGAATTTACATAAATTAAATAGAGAAGATGCACACCAATTGGGAGAAGATATTGGCCAATTATACCGAAAAATCGAGCAGGTCGAACATGGCGTCGAAGGAATTGGATTTTTTGCATGGAATGAAGAACGAGGCGTACATGGTCAATTTTTGAGTGATTATCAAAAATTCATTGAGGATGAATGCACAGAAATCATGGATGACTACCATGAATTGTCTAAAAAGAGACCCCTTTTCAACGAACCCGAACTAAAAAAAGCTATACAAAGGATTTGCGAAACTCGAATAAAAGTAATTAATCACCCTGTATTAACGAATCAAGATGCATCACCCGAGAACTGGTTAATAGATAAGGGACAAATTAGACTCATTGATCCACTACCTATCGTGTATTTTGGGGAAGTAATGGCAGCAAACTTTATGAATTTATACGAAACGTTATTTGTCGAACTTGCACATACAGAGCGCTACGGGAAGCACCGATTTCATGAGTGTCAAGAAACATTGCAAAGTATTGCAGATGGCTTTATACAAGGCTATTGTGAACAGAATCCTGATTTAATTTGCATCTTAAGAGGTGAGCAAATTTTACAAGTCCTTGATACAGCCGTGCGTCATCTACAGATGCTGGAAGCCGGATTAAATCAGGAACAAATCATCCGTTTTGGTTCTAAAGAAGAGGTTGAAGAGAGGTTGACTGTATTTTATAAGAAGTTAATAGACTTACAACAATTTATCTAAACTTTTTAGCTAAATAAAGATTTTGATCATATAAGTATCTGTGTGGTGAATCCAACTTGGCGAAGGTCCCCTTCCGATTACCCTTAAAGCTACTTATGTAGATATATAATTATTTTGGTATAACCGCCCAACCCATAGAAAATATTTAATTTTTCAATGCTATAATTACATAAAAATGGGTTTTATTTAAATGGTGGAGGTAGAACATGAAAGAAACACTTACAATCTTACATACGAATGATTTGCATGGTCATTATGATTTCGCGCTTAGACAGGCGGCGTTAATTAGAAAGAGAAAGCAAGAGTTATTGGACCAAGGAGAAAACGTGATTGTGTTAGATGGTGGAGATCATATGGATTTGAGCATGAATGAATGTTTGGCTACTTCTGGTACTATCCATCTCGAAATGCTTGCTGCTACTGGTTATGATGCGATGACAGTTGGAAACAATGAACTTTTGCGTCTACCTATGGATAGAATTCGAGAACTTAGTCACGAATCTAAAGTACCTTGGCTTTTACTTAATATAGGAGAGTCTGATGGCTCGCAAATCGGTGGTACTAAAAAGACACTCCTGCTTGAAGTTGGAAAGCACCTGAAAATCGGTCTTTTTGGAGCTACCGATCAATTTGAAGATACATATGAAAAGAAATATGGTTTGCGCAATGATAATACAGTTAAAGCGATAGAGAACGCAGTCAAACAGTTAAGAAAAGATGGAGCAAACCTCATCATTTTCTTATCACATATGGGCTATGGCGCAGACTTGGAACTTGCTAAACCATTATCCGGGCTAGTTGACGTCATTGTTGGTGCACATAGTCATACTGTCTTGAGTCAACCAGAAGTTGTTTCAGATGTCATCATTGCGCAAGCCGGTTCCTACGGAAAGTACTTGGGAGAATTAAAGATCACAGTTGATACGGATCAAATGAAAGTGGTTAACCACGCAGGTTATTTAACCGAAATCTCATTGGCTGATACAAGTGATCTAGAAGTAAGTTCGATTGTAGATAAAGCTCGGGTAGTTACGGAAAAGTTTTTGTCTGAAATTATCTACCACTCGGATGAAGATATTAGTCACGAAGAATTAGTAAAGTTAATGGCCAGTAGTGTCAAAGATTTTTGGCAATCTGAGATTGGAATTATGTATGGTGGCGCGGCATCTAATGGTGTAAACCGTGGGGATATCTCTAAAGGTGATATATTAAATGCCTGTAAGAGCATGCAATCATCGGCACATATAGAGTTAACTGGTAAACAAATTGCTGGTCTCATTAATGAGTCTTTAAATGAAGAAATAACCAATCAAAGAGTTTATGGAAACGGTTTTCGACCTCAGGGTGGAACTATTGGAAAACTACAATTTTCTGGTGTCAGTTGGACCTTTTGTGATAATTTCATTTCCAACATTCAAATCAACGGTGAAGCAATAGATCTTACTAGAACCTATACAGTTGGAACAGGCATGCCATTTGTATACGAAGATGTATGCGGATATCCAAGTGTTCAAGGGAATAACCTTTTGGATTACTCCAAGGTAATTATGGTTAAAGATATTTTTATTGAATACTTGAGGAAACAATATAGTGAAATTAAATAACCTAAAAGAATCCATTTTGAAATAGCGTAATCAAAATGGATTCTTTTTATGTTCTCTTTTCGAGATAGCATGTTTTATATGTATTATTTAACTTAATAAAGAGTCCAGAATAAATGTTGAAAGAATTAAGATAATAGACACTAAAGTTAGTGTGAAAGAAACATTTTGAGGAATCCTTTCTCCTTTATTCTTCTCTCTATTCCATCCAGTGAATTGCCACTTATTCTTATAAAAAACGAAGAGCATTAACACAATAGCAATTGCACTTAGCCACATATAAGCTCCTGTCACTTCTAATCTTGTATAAGTATTGATTAAAATTACAGTACTCAGCGCACCGAAAAATACAAAAATAATAATTAAGCGAATTAGTTCAAATAATGTTTTAATATTAAGAGCTCCTACATTTCTCATTATTAAATAATATGCTACGGTTGCTACTATCACCGTTTATAACAGACCTCTATTTTTTATTTTAATTCTTAGATTGATTAATGGGTATTTAGATTAACTGTTGTTCTCTTAGTAATTCCAACAAATTAACCCTATTTCTATCTAAATGAAGTCCCCTTATCCCAACTCGTTCCGCTCCTTCAATATTTTCAATTTTATCATCAATAAATATACTTTCTTCTTTTTTTGCTTTTGTTTGATTAAGAGCGATATTATAAATGTAATCACCTGGTTTTTCTTCATTTACAAAGGCAGAGAGAATAATAGAATCAAAATATTTACGGATGCCTAAGCGATCAAAAATCCAGTCCATACTTGGCATTGCATTTGAAATAACAGCTAATTTGTACTCTTTGCTTAAATCCTCCAGCACTCCTTTAACTTCC
>JBEVEQ010000191.1:0-20527 GCA_040512715.1 Paenisporosarcina sp.
CGCAGCTAATACATCCGCCATTTTAGAACACGGTGTTCCTTCATGCTTTCTCATCAATCGAATCAATTCTGCTTCTTGCTCATCTAAGGAATAGTCCGGAGAAAACATGCCATCAGATAACAACACAATTAAATCTCCGTCTTTCACAATTCGTTCTTCAGCATCAAGAGATAACGCAGGTAAAAATCCAATAGGTACACTTTGACTATCAATTCGGAGACAATCGTTCCCTCGTAGTATATAAGTTGACATACTCCCCGCTTTAAATGACCACAACTTCCCTTGTTGCAAATCAAGCAAAGCTAAATCCACCGTTGCATATAAATCTGAATGTTGTTTTAACGACATCACATAATGCAAAGTATGCATAGCCGTTTCAGGATTCATATGATGCTGCAAACATTCCCTTAGTAATCGAATGACCCGTCTACTTTCTTGATAGGCTTCAATATTTTGGCCCATTCCATCTGAAAGAATAAAAGCCACTAACCCTTTATGAAGTGGAATCACACTGTGAGTATCTCCCGAATAAACCGTATTTTGAAACGAACGAGCGTAAACTCCATACTCATACGTGAACCGGACAGCCGACTGAAATGTCAGCTGGATATGTGGAAAAGGATCTAAAATTTCAGAAGTTCGACTAATTTCAAAAGGTTCATCATATAATTCATGAAGGATAGGCATGATTAGGCGTTCGCCTATCATTTGATTCGTTTCCCAATCCGCTTGTTTAAGGGGTAAACAACAGACAATTTTTCGATTTCCCGCTTCCTCAGATAACATATCTATTTGAAAGTGCGATACTTTGGCTTCGTCCAAGTGTCTTGAAATTCTTTCTTCTTCAGATTCGTGATTGACATCATTTAACTGAAGATCAGCCATAAGCTCACTTACATGTTGACTCATATCTCTTAATTGAAACGCGAGCATCTTCTTTCCGTGTGCATAATGACCAGACAGTTTGTTAGATGAATACTCTTCTTCAAGTGCTTCGATTAGCCCACTCGAACGCACACACTTTTCTTGGATTCGTTCATTCATACGATACCGAACACCCGATTTTGCATGATTACGCATGTCCTTCCAGTCTTGAACGATTGGCCACATGCCTTGTCCTTCATTACCCCAACATTTGGCTTGTCTAAAGCAGGAGTGACAGACTGAATATTCTACAGCTTGCTCTGTAGAAGCAGTTTCTTTAGATACTGGAAAACGATCATTTACCAACTGGGTGATAAAATCGACAAATTGCTGAAAATCATGTAGTTGATGATTTACTCGATCCGTTAGCCATTGTTGGCGCTTGAACAACACTGATGTCTGTTTTGGAAACAACTGATTTTGCGCATGCATTAACCACGCTTTGGGCAATAAAAAGAATAGGCCCATTGCACAAGTTAAAGACACAAAGTAAACAGAATCTAACGGCAAAGACGCATCATATACGGAGAAAAATATAGCTGCTCCTAACGATCCTATAGCGATCCATATTCGTCCCTTATTTTGAAAAAGTCCTGCAAACAAACCTGTTAACGCATATACCGCAATCATCCCGCTAAAGGATAGTTGTGAAATACTTAAAATGGTTCCAATAATCGTTGCCACCGCTGTTCCTACAAAAATACCACCCATATGAACCGAAGCAAAAATGCCCAGATGGACAAGCACTAACGGAATCGAAACCATTCCAACGACTAACCCATTCATCCCGGTGAATAGGAGAGCACAAACCATAATCGCAGCACCAATTCGTTCAAATGACCACTTAGCCGTTGAGATCGCATGCATTGGAACAAATAGTTGCGAAAGAAAAACAGTCATAATGGCAGACAAAATACTTTCGTACAAAACCAGCAACGATATAGACGTAGGAATTTCCCCATTGTAAGAAACCCATTGCCAGCAAAGCTGAATAACCAACACAGTCAATGCCACCTGCAGAGGAATTAATTTCTTCTTCCGAAGTAAGTTGTAAAATATCTGGAATCCTCCAACCTGTAGAATATGAATTATCGTTTGGCCGACTCCCAATGTTAAACTCCCTGATATTCCTCCAATCCACACAAAAGGCAAAAAGGCTGGATACCGAAGAGCCACCACTGCCCATACCGGCAAGAAAAACGGCACAGCCGCTTCGAATAAAACCGCTTTCGATAAGAAAAAGGAGAAAAATAGCACGAGACTGGCTAACCAAATTTTTAACTTCTTCTTTTTGACAACATGTATCCACTTTGTCCACGTATGATTTCTCCCAATACTTTCACTTGTCCAAGATTTCATGTTACCAATCCCTTCCATCACGATGATGTTCATTATAGGAGAGGGATTGTTGAAAGTTTGTCTTTTCGTGACAGAAGTACAAAAAAACTTTTCGACGAAAAAACAGAAGATTTGTAAGGAGTTCTAAAAAGACATCTTGACACCGGTTGTAATGGCTTGTATTATTTAAAATGTTCTTCAAAAAGGCGGCCTAGCTCAGCTGGCTAGAGCGTACGGTTCATACCCGTGAGGTCGGGGGTTCGATCCCCTCGGCCGCCATACTAAATGTGTGCGTCCTAAGTTCATCGCGTCCTGCGGTAACGGATGCATGACCCACTTCTTGTGGGCCCAAGTGCCAATCTAGCCCGACACCGGCGCTGGAAGAAACGAATCGGAAACCTGTTTCCGATAAGGTTGGAAGGCTAAATTCCCGACATCCTGTCGAGACGCCTTCATGACCCACATCCTGTGGGCCTAAGATTAGGTGCGGGCTGGCGCTTGTAACTAGACAATAATGAGGCCCCTTGGTCAAGCGGTTAAGACACCGCCCTTTCACGGCGGTAACACGGGTTCGAATCCCGTAGGGGTCATATATAATAAAAGGCACATGAGATGATGATCTCATGTGCCTTTTTTCTATTCGTTGGATTTATTTACTCTTACACCTTCGATTTGTCGCTTGTGATGCTCATCGTGTTCCGCAAAATCCGTAAAATAGCTTAGAATCGACAAAGCATGATCACCAATGAAAAATTCTTTTGGCCATTCACTCTCTTCTACCGCTTCAAGCTTTTGCGTAATTTGCTGACGTTGTTGTTTAGCGTAAGTGATGGTTTCTTCAAATGTTTGTTTCTGAGCAAGTGCTGCGGCATTTGCATTAAACGTTTCAAATTCAGGGTACCTTTCAAGTTTCGCACCTTCCTTCATGTTAGGTAGTCGCTCTTCATTAGTAAAACGATCCCATTCCGCCAAATGCATCACAATTTCGTTTGGCGACCATTTTCCTGGCGCATATGGACTCGTTGCTTGTTCAGTAGTTAACTCACTTAACGAATCCAACCATTCTTGATATCTCGCATGTGTATTCAATATTTTTGCTTTCATGTTATGTATCACTCTCCTTATAGTTTTTTTCGATAGTGATGATTCATAATCCTTTATTTAAAGGCTCTTTTAAAAGTTGCTGTTGATATTCTGCAAAACAGCGGGGTCTCGACTGTCTCGCTTTCCCACAGAAGTCTCCGCTGTTTTGCTCCATATTCCTAAATAGTAAAAAACAACAATGAAAATAATATAGCCAAATGCGATTTTTTTGACTAAGCTAGCTTCGTGATGCAATGTACTTCCATGTTTCGAAGCTAACACAGTGATGCAGAAACAGAAACAGGAGCAGTTGTTTCTCGCAGATTCCTATCTACAAACAATATTGTTTACCATATCTGAGTCAATTTTATAGATGTCTCTTCAGTAAAGAAATACGAAGATTTAGCTAAATTATATTGTAGTGAAAGGCAGCGACTCCAGCGGGAAATGCGTGTCCAAGTGAGACCCCACAGGAACTTGCGACAAGGAGGCTCGCGGACCGCCCGCGGAAAGCGTTCGCCTGTAACGAAAATCGATGACATCATGAAAATCACTTATTTTTAATGTTCATCCTTACTATTTAGAGGATGAATTATAAAATTGGTTCATCTAAAACACAAAAAAACATCTCTGCATATGCAGAGATGTCTCAATAAACACTTTTTCTACGATCAAAACAGCCAGCAAGTTACCCTCGTTTAGCGCCGCGTCCGCCACGCTTCGATTCAGTTGCACGTTTTAAAGTAGATAAACGATCTTCACTATCTTTCAAGAAACGTGCCATTTTTTGTTCGAAATTCTCTTTGAACGGACGATCGCGATCGTTCGGTCGACTATTTTGGCGTGGACGTTGAGGACGTTCTGGTCGCTCGGCTTGTGGCTTGGCTTTACGAATTGATAAGCCAATTTTGCCATCAGCTTCGACATTCATCACTTTTACTTCAACCATATCTCCGACCTTCAAATGCTCGTTGATGTCTTTTACATAATTGTCCGCAACCTCACTAATATGAACAAGACCTGTTGAGCCACCTGGTAGTTCGACGAATGCGCCGAAATTTGTGATTCCTGTAATTTTACCTTCTACTTTGCTGCCTACTTCAATTGACATAAAAAAAATGCTCCTCCTTAAAAATTAAACGGGCTCCTTTTAGGAACCTTGTAATCTTAATAGCGGACCTTGAATATACAAGTATCCATACTTAATTATATCCAACAAAAAAAAGAGTGTCAATAACGACTACTCTTCAGAATCCTTGTTTTTCTTATCAGTATCTTCTTTTTCGGGGATAGAAAAAATAATTTCTCCCTCTTCTGATAAGAAATATTCTTTACGAGCGAGCTTAGCAATATACTCATCATCGTTTAATTTCACAATTTGCGATTTCAACATTTCTTGCTCTTCTAATATTTCAACGAGCTCTTGCTTCGCTTCTAATTTTTGTTGTTCTTTTGCAGCTAATGCACTTTTTTGTGAAAACATCGTCATGGTTAACCAACTCATTACGACTACAACCAGTAAAGCAAATAAGCCAAGTCTACGGAATAGACGAACTTTATGAGCTTTTTGGCGTTCTTCTTGGCGTTCAACTGAACGGACATAGTCTTTATTTATGGAGGCGACGTTGCGATATTCTTCTTTATGCTGTTTCCGACTAGCCATTTCGTCCACTCCCGCCAAAATTTGTCATATGATTAGTAGTTGCTATTATATATGATTGTACACTATTTTTGTAGGGTATTAGGATATATTTTTTTAATTATTTTTATTATTGGCATGATAAAAATAAGGATTATTTTCACAAATACACGAATCACATATCGAATGATTGAAATGAAAAGATGTATAATCCACCAAATCGGGCGAACAATTAAGTGCATAAATATCCTTCTCACAATCAAAAGTGGTTTGCGCAACCATAATTCATAACAACCAATTCCGACAATTTGAGCCATCGGATCATAAATTCGCCAAGCACCATCTCGCAAATAAAACAATAGAACATAACTTGCGCAACCAAGAAATGCCCATAGAATGATTTCTAAGAAAAAACGATATCGACGAACCCAAAAGTTGGGTTTGGCTGCTAATGCAATATCCCGAAAACTTTCAACTAAAAAGCCTGTAGCCACGCCACTTGCGATCATGGCCAACAGGCTTAAAAATTGATAAGAGAGTGTCATCCAAACAACTTATGAAGGAAGTTTTTGCTTGGTTCATTATCTTCTTCATCGTATTGGAATGTTTTCACATGACCTTCTATTGTTAATAGGCCTTTGTCCACGTCTAAGTGAACAATTCGCAGTTCATCGCCTTTAATGCTTAAATGGCCTTGAGATGTTCGAACCGCAAACTCCTCTTGATCGAATCGTTCAATCGATTTAACAGACGTCAAATCCATACGCTTTCGATTTCTTAAACTAACTACATGATCTCCAGATGGAATTGCGATAGGTGCGTGTTCTCCTTGATATTGCATAATATTCCTCCTTTACTTGTCCATTCCTTACACTCTATGCTAAGAAAACAAAAAGCATGACCAAATTTTGGCCATGCTTTCTTTTAATCTTCGTCGTCAATAAATTCTGGTTCAACTTTTTCAAGTCTTTCTTCTTTTAAGATGGTATACATCATTGTAGCTTCATCTTTTTTCACTGCTTCTTTTAACATCTCTATACGTGCTGTGACTACTTTTTGACCAAAACGGATACCTAATACGTCTCCAACTTTAACTACAGAACTGGCTTTGCTCACTTTTTCATTGATGGTAATGCGTCCTTGATCGGCTACTTCTTTTGCTAACGTTCTGCGTTTGATTAAGCGTGATACTTTTAAAAATTTATCTAATCTCATGAATTTTCTCCCCTTTGTTTTTGTTTCGCTTGTTGCCAAAACTCTTCTAATTCTTCAAGGGAATAGGCACTGAATTGACCTTTCCCGTTGATAACACTTTCTTCAACCTCAAGAAACCGCGATTCAAACTTACGATTCGCATGAATCATTGCTTCCTCAGGAGAAAGTCCATAAAAACGAGCCACATTTATTATTGTGAATAAGACATCGCCTAACTCATCTAACCGAGATGCCTGATCCCCGCTTTCCAACTCATCTTTGAATTCAATCCACTCTTCTTCAAACTTCTCTAATGCACCTTCAACATTGGGCCAATCAAATCCTACTTTAGCTGCTGCTTTTTGAAAATTATACGAGGTGAGGAGAGAAGACTCCGCACGACGCTGACCATCTAACACTTTTTTCGATGTATTACCTTTTTCTTGCGCTTTTAACTGTTGCCAATTACGTAACACTTCTTCTGAATCTTTAACAGAAACTTCACCAAAAACATGAGGATGTCGATGAATCATTTTAGAAGAAATTTGATAAAGAACATCCTCTAAACTGAAATAACCTTCATCTTCACCAATTTGCGCGTGTAGAAACACCTGAAGCAAGACATCGCCCAATTCTTCTATCATGCCATTATCGTCTTGTTCGTTAACTGCTTGTAAAAATTCATATACTTCTTCGATTAGGTATTTTTTTAAGCTTTCATGTGTCTGTTCCCGATCCCATGGACATCCATCTGGCGCACGCAATTTCGCAATAATTTCTCTAAACGTCGACCATTCTTTTAAACGATCTTCCATTTCTTTTACGGGTGGAACATACACTGTTGTTAAATTATTTAATTCTGCCGCTCTATCTAGCTCAAATAATGGCACAGTTCGAAGTTTTTCTTCACTGGTTCCTGCTGCAGTCACAATCGTGACGAGATAATCTTCTGGATACTTCTCCATCAGTGTCAGTTTTACTTCAGAAGCACTATATGTATCATAAACTTGAGCAATTAACACATGTTGATTCATTTGGACATCGTCTCGATTAAACATGGTACCGTCTACTAGTTGAAATCCTTCGATCGGATCAATTCGTAAAGCATTAAAGATAGGATCTAAAAAGCTTTGACCTCCAACAATTTTTAGTTCAATTCGTCCTTCTTTTTCCGCTTCAATTAGCCATTGAACTGTTTGTTCTGCGACCAATGGGTGTCCAGGAACTGCATAATAAAGAGGGGCTTCTTCTGCACGTGAAATTAATGTCTCTACTATTTCTTTATAAACCAATTCAAATTCTTCGTGGGATTCATAGACCGTATCAAAGCTTTCGAATGTTAAACCTTCAGCTTGTAATTCTTTTAATACTGGGTGTTCAGCCGTGCGAACAAATAGTCTCGTTGCATTCTTTAAAATACGATACAACCCAAGTGGCAGCTGATCTAATTCACCCGCTCCTAAGCCAACGACCGTAATCTGTTTCATTATAAAGACCCCTTTCTGTTGCGCTTATTTAAGCGTATTTGCAACATCGCCATTCTGCGACCCATGGGCAATAAATACCATTCCTTCTCCGCAATAATTCTGCTTTTTGCAATATAGATTAAAAATATCCCTGCACCTAAAATAACACTACTAATCGCTGTAAACAAAGCAGCTATACGATTCGTAAAGGCATCAAATAACCATCCATCTGCAAGGTGCATCCAACATACCACACTGACAATCATTAATAAGGATGCAATTAGAACTTGACCATAAAACCGTAGTGGCGCGTATCGGATGGACCACACATTTCTTAAATACCAATAAAGGCAAACTGTTATAAAACCAAATCCAATATTTCCAGCAATCGCTGCACCCATGATGCCATACATTGGAAGTAACATAAAGTTAAACAAGATTTTCAAACATAATCCCATTCCAAGAATTATAGCGGGCATGATTACTTTCCCTAAACCTTGTAAAATAGAGGTCATTGTTAAAAGAAGAGAAAGCCAAAAAATTTGAGCACAGAACACCATTAGAATTGATGATAAATCACGAGTCTCAAATAGCATCTCATTCACGGGAGGCAACACTAAAACGAGTCCTAAAGACGCTGCTACACCGAACAAAAAAGCAATTTTAAACGTTAATTGTGCATAAGGAATAGCATTTCTCCCACTTTTTTTGTGAAGAGTATGTGCGATTAACGGTACAATCGACAGAGACAAGGTGGATGCGATTAAAACACCCATTTGCACTAAGGGTAGACCTCGATCATAGATTCCTTTTGTCTCCATTGCCAGTATTCGCGAAAATCCATTTTCCGATAACAAACGAAAAATAGTAAAGGAATCGACAAGTTGAAAAAATAATAAAATAAGAGAACTCATACTGACACTTAAACTAATAATGGTTAAATCTTTTAAAATAGGTTTTATTGGCGAAGAAATGATTAATCCTTCGAAAGTAGATTTGATTTTATTTGATTTCAAGTAGAATACCAGCAATATGATACCAGCAATCTCTCCAACAATAGCGCCAAGTAAGGCAGTACTTCCAGCCGTATATAGGGATGCTCCATTTTTCACTACCACATAGGTTCCTACTAAAATCACAATTACGCGGACGGTTTGTTCCACTACCTGACCGTAGGCGATAGGTTCCATAAACCCTTCTGATTGAAATGAACCCTTTAATAAGGCTAGAAACGGCATAAGTAATACAACAAATGAGCCTGTTTTAAGCAATTGTGCAAGGTTTTCATCACCCATCCAAGATGCTAACGTATTCGCTCCTAAAAATAGAGCCAAAAAACTACTAATTGATATAACGCTTACGTAAACAAACGCTACCCTCAAAATGGTTTTGCGATATCCAATATTCCCCGTTGCTTGGCTATCCGCTAACAATTTAGAAATAGCTACTGCAAATCCATAAGATGTCCACACCGTTAATACACCAATAAATGGGTACACCTGTTGATAAATATAAAAACCTTGATCCCCGACAATATTTTGAAAAGGAACTCGGTAAACAGCACTCAAAGCCTTTACTAAAAGGGCGGCAATGGTTAATAAAACAGCGCCTCTCATAAATTTTTTCATCGTCCATTGATTATTCATAAACGTTCCTCGTTCCGTCGAAGCAATATCCATATTATAACACGAATAAATTCGTATTTAAGGGCTGGGTTGAGCATGTAAAAAGGTCTTATTTCCGAAGTTCCTTCGGGAATAAGACCTTTTTTCTTTTCAGCTTTCCATTTGTTTAGCTAGGAAATGCGCTGCAGTTTCAACTGCTTTCAACTCGGCATCTCCGACAAAGTGCACTTTTGATAATAAATAGACCGCTCCAATTGGATCACCGTTCGAAATAATTGGGGCAATACAATACGATTTCACTTGTTCAACTTGTCCAGGAACCCATTCAACAGTCTTCTCCATTTTTTCAGACACTATCGATCGCATAGCTAAAATTTCTTCAGTATGAGGAGAAATTCGGCGATTCAGATAATCTTTTTTAGGAACGCCCGCTACCGCAATCATTTCATCTCTGTCACTAATAAACGCTGGTGTTCCAAGAGTTGCGTATAAAGTTTCTGCATACTCTTGAGCAAAATCTCCGAGCTCACTGATTGGTGAATATTTTTTTAATATGACCTCTCCGTCTCGATCAGTGAAAATTTCAAGAGGGTCTCCTTCTCGTATACGTAGGGTTCTTCTAATTTCTTTCGGAATGACGACACGACCGAGATCATCAATCCGTCTGACGATACCTGTAGCTTTCATCAATGTTGCCTCGCTTTCGACAGAATTCAAACTAACTTGATTTCCATCATAGTATGCGTCATGTTTGGACAAATTATGCAACTGCGGGATTACACGCCAGCAATGGTTGCACTTTCTTTTCTCGCATTAGGTAAAACCTTCATCATGGCTTCTAAAACATCAAACGGATGATACTTACCTGAGTTCTTGTCATTGATAGTCATGAACAATTGCTGATTCTGATCCATTTGGAAACCCACCGTTCTTCCATAAGCCATTGAAGCTTCAACGAGTGCAGCACCATTTGTTGAAGCTGTTCCACTTGGAGAAATTTTGACGACCAGTTGTCCATTTTTCTCTTTAATTGATTCAACGCCAGCAGTCTTAGCCCACACTTTCATTCGAGCAATGCGCATTAAACGTTCTGCTTCAAGTGGCATATTACCAAATCGATCCATCAGTTCGTCTAATAAATCTTCATATTCCTTTTCACTTTCCACCGCTTTAACACGTTTGTACATTTGAATCTTTTGGAATCCATCAGGAATATAAGAATCTGGTAGGTAGGCATCATATGGTAAAAGGATTTCCAAATCAATTTGTTCTGCTTTTTTGATACCCGTTTGTTTTTCCTCAATTGCTTCTTGAAGCATTTGGGCATATAGGTCAAAACCAACAGAATCAATAAATCCATGTTGTTGCGAGCCCAGTAAATTCCCAGCTCCACGAATGGATAAATCACGCATCGCGATTTTAAATCCTGATCCCAGCTCTGTAAATTCCTTAATGGCTTGTAACCTCTTCTCCGCAACATCCGTTAAGACTTTGTCACGCTGGTACATGAAATAAGCGTACGCCACGCGGTTTGAACGTCCCACTCGTCCACGTAATTGATAGAGTTGTGAGAGACCCATACGATCTGCATTATGAACGATTAATGTATTAACATTTGGTATATCGATACCCGTCTCTATAATCGTTGTGGTTACCAACACGTCGTATTCACCATCTAAAAAGCTTAAAATCACAGACTCAAGTTCTCTTTCAGTCATTTGACCGTGAGCAAAACCAACTCTTGCCTCTGGTACAAGCATTTGAATTTCGTCTACTTTCCGTGCCATGTCATCCACACGATTATATAAATAAAACACTTGACCTCCACGAGCCATTTCACGTTCGATAGCTTCCCTCACTAATGCTCCATTGTGTTCCATTACATATGTTTGAACAGGGAAACGGTTAGCCGGTGGTGTTTCAATAACAGACAAATCACGAACACCAATCATTGACATATGAAGGGTTCTTGGTATTGGTGTGGCTGTTAGAGTTAGTACATCCACGTTTGTTTTCATTTGTTTAATTTTTTCTTTATGTGTAACTCCAAAACGTTGTTCTTCATCCACTACTAGCAATCCAAGATCGTGATACACAATATCTTTGGATAAGATTCGATGCGTCCCAATAACTACATCGATTGTCCCTGCTTTTAATCCCTTCATCGTCTCAACCTGTTGTTTTTTTGACCTGAAGCGACTTAACAAACTCACTTCTACAGGAAAATCAGCAAACCGCTCTTTCATGGTTTCGTAATGTTGTTGGGCAAGGATAGTAGTAGGTACTAAGAAAGCCACTTGCTTGCTGTCTTGGACGGCTTTGAAAGCAGCTCGAATGGCCACTTCTGTTTTCCCATAACCCACATCACCACAAACTAGGCGATCCATCGGGCGCTCGCGTTCCATATCTTTTTTCACTTCTTCGATAGAACGTAATTGATCATCAGTTTCTTCATAAGGGAATGCTGCTTCAAAAGCTTGTTGCATGTCGCTATCTACTTCAAAAGCATGCCCTTTCTCTGATTCCCTCTTCGCGTAAAGCTTAATTAAATCATCTGCAATGTCTTGTACGGCAGCGGATACTTTAATTTTAGTCTTTTTCCATTCAGCTCCACCCAATTTATGTAGCTTAGGTTCTTTTTCTTCAGAAGCTACGTATTTTTGGATTTGATCAATTTGATCGATAGGCACAAACAGTTTATCTTCAGCTCTGTATCGAATATGGAGATAATCTTTATGAATCCCGTTAATTTCAAGCGTTTCAATTCCTATATATTTCCCTATCCCATGATGAATATGTACGACATGATCACCAGGCTTAATTTCCGAATAACTTTTTATGCGTTCTGCATTCGTCATTTTTTGAGGACGAGTTTTTTTCTTAGGTCGCTGTTTAAACAACTCTTCATCCGTTAAAACCGTTAGTCGCTGTAAGGGTAATTCAAATCCATTCGACAATTCCCCATCAATAATGTAGGTTCCTGGCTGACTAATTTTAGCCGACTGACTGACGACGTGTGCATTTATTTCATAATCGTTTAAAACGTCTTGGACTTTTTGTTGTCTCTCTTTACCTTCAGCAAGAATGAATACATAAAACTTTCCAGCTACCCATCGTTCCATTTCGTTTTTCAGCACATTCATTTGTCCATGAAAATGTTGCATCGGCTTACAAGAGAATGAAACAACTTTTTTAAATGAAATCCCAGAAAAAGTTCGCGCAAATAACGAGAAATAGAGTTTCTTTTGATTGAGCATGCCTAAAATTTCTTTCATGCTAAATGAAAGTTTTACATCATGAACCGTTTTGCCTTCTTCTAGCAACGAAATATACCAATCTTTTTCTTCACGCTCAAGAGATTCTGTAATTTCTTGAATTCTTCCAAGCTCATCAAATAAAACCCACCCATTTTCAGAAAAATAATCTCCTAAAAATGTAGGTATATCTTCCAAAACGGAAATATATTTCGTCATTTGTTCTGGAACATCGCCTTGCCTTAATAATTCGATATCGTGACTAATTTGTTGAAGCAAAAGTTCTTTCGTTTCTGGTTTCTTTACTTTCTTCAAACTCTTAGCCAATGAAACTTCTAATTTCTCAGCTAACTGAAGCAATTGCTCCTTCGTCCAAACAAATTCTGTCGCTGGTAAAATACAAACATCATTTCTCTTTTCAAGTGAACGCTGATCTTCAGCGGAAAATGTTCGAATAGAATCCACTTCTGTATCGAAGAATTCAATACGAACAGGATTTTCCATATAAATTGGATAGATATCTAAAATACCACCACGTAAAGCAAATTCACCTGGTGTTGTGACCATTGACTGTCTAGAATAGCCCATCGCAACAAGCTGGTCCATCCAATCACTTATGTGAACTTCTTCACCTACAGTAGTTTCTAATCGACTAGCTTTCCACTGAGAAAGATTTGGCATATGTCTTCGAAGACCAGCGATTGGTGTAATAACAATCCCGCTCTTTTGAGTCAACATAAAATCGAGCGTTTCAATTCTTTGCGCTCGAAGCTCAGGACTCGTAACAGATATATCTGCAGCAATTAGTTCGTCCGCGGGATACAACCGAACTTCATCTTCACCTAAAAGCTTCACCATATCTTCAAATAGTTTCTGTGCTTGTAATAGATTCGGAGAAACGACTAAAATCGGTTTTTGAGTCTCCGTCGAGATAGAATGGATGAAAGCTGGTCGCGCGCCACCGGAAAGTCCAGTGATCAACTGCTGGTCTACCCCTTTTCGAATAGCTGTAATGAAAGACGTTATATGTTGATCCTGCAAAAATACTTGCTGGAATGGTTTCATGTTATTCCTCCTACCTAAACAGAAAAAGGCTTTGAGCACAAATCCGTGCCAAAGCAATTTCTATAGTCATTGAATCCATTTGTTAATGGCGTAATAGTTGGGAAAGAGTTTGAGAGATTGTTCACAATGCTCACATGTACTTTTAATTGTTACCTTCCCTTGATCATCCTGTGAAATAAATTCTTCTGCAAATTCTTCTTTTAATTCCTTTACTCGACTGTTTCTTTCAGCCGATTCTGAAGGTAAATACCCCATTAGTGTGTCGCAGTGGCGACATTTTACGCGAATTGCCATAGTGCTCACCGGCCTCCTTTTTCAAAGTATAGACCGGTGTGCGTTGAATTATGCGTTAAACTACATTAAATCGATTCATCACTTCGATAAAAGGTGATTTCAACCATTCTTCACAAGCATCTGCACTCTTTTTCACAGCAACTTCCATAAGTGGTTTTTCATCGTTTGTAAATCTTTGTAGAACATAGTCTGGAACTTTCATTCCAGCAGGTGGACGATCAATTCCCACTCGAATTCGATTAAATTCTTGTGTGCCTAGGTGTTGAATCATCGATTTAATGCCATTATGGCCGCCTGCACTCCCTTTTTGACGGAGTCTTAGTCTGCCTACAGCTAAATCTAAATCATCATATATCACAACGATGTCTTTTTCAGGGATATCGTAATAATCCATTAATGGAACGACACACTCACCTGAAAGGTTCATATAGGTGAGTGGCTTTACTAAGACGAATTTCCCTTCAGGATGGTGCACAATGGTATACATTCCTTTAAATTTCATTTGCACAAGAGGTGAATTGAACCTTTTTGCCAATTCATCTATCACTTCAAAGCCAACGTTATGACGTGTATGTTCATATGGCTTTCCCGGGTTTCCGAGACCAATTATCATTTTCATTGTCGTACACCCTTTGCTTCATAATCATGTAACGATTTCAGTATTTTATCTATTCATTTACCAATTGTTTCATACATCTAGTTTATCACAAATAAAACCTCAGCCTGCAAATGTTGCGGGCTGAAGCCAGTTTTCGTTTCGAATCCATCAACCTAAGAAAAGGGGTTGTCCGCAGACAACCCCTTTGATCTCATTATTCCTTCGTTTCAGTAGTTTCGCCTTCAACCTCTTCAGTTTCAGGTTCTACTGCCGGTTCATCAGCTGTAGTTTCTAACTCTTCGTCGGAACGAGGAGCAGCAACTGAAGCTAAAGTGAAATCATCTTCATTCATCACATTGAATTTAATCTGATCACGAACATCTCCGACTGTTAATGTTTCACCAATCGCTAATTCGCTAACATCAATATCAATTGAATCTGGAATATCAGATGGTTTTACTTTCACTGACAGTTCACGATTCGGTTGATTTAGTACTCCACCTTCGCGTACTCCAACTGATTCACCTGTTAAATGAACTATAACGTTAACTTCTAACTCATCAGACATATTAATGGCTAAAAAGTCTGCATGTACAAATTTCCCTTTTAATACGTCCATTTGATAATCACTTAATACAACATTAACCGATTTTCCATCAACGTCTAATTTCATAACGCCGTTTCGGCCAACTTCACGTAATGTTTTCAATAAGTCTAATTCGCTTACTGCAATTGTTGTTGAATCCGTTTTGTATCCGTATACGACTGCAGGAACAAATCCACCATGTCGCAATTCTGTTAAATTCGATTGTTTACCTTTTTCACGTGTTTGTGTTTTTACTGTTGTAGCCACATTTTCCACTCTCCTATATGAGTCATTCTGTAACTATGTTTACCCAAATAAGGAGAAATGAAACCTAAGCTATATCAATCAAACAAAGTACTGACTGATTTCTCTTCGTATACACGGACAATTGCATCAGCTAACAAACGGCCAACAGACAATTGTTTAATCTTCGGTGAAAACTTTTCTTCTGGCATTTCAATTGAATTGGTAATAACTAATTCTTTAATTACTGAATTATCGATTCGTTCAATTGCTGGACCTGATAAAACTGGATGTGTACAGCATGCATATACTTCTTTAGCTCCTGATTCAACCAATGCATTAGCAGCGATGGTGATCGTACCTGCTGTATCAATAATATCATCAATTAAAATAGCAATTTTACCATCGACGTTACCAACTATATTCATAACCTCTGCCACATTTGGTCGTGGACGACGTTTATCAATAATGGCAATCGGGGCTTTTAAACGATCCGCCATTTTACGTGCTCGGGTCACACCACCATGATCAGGGGATACAATCACGATTTCTGCAGGATCGATGTTTTTTTCCAAGAAATAATCAGATAAGATTGGTACACCCATTAAATGGTCGATTAAAATATCGAAGAATCCTTGAATTTGTGGTGCGTGTAAATCTAAAACAATTGCACGAGTTGCACCTGCAGTTTCCAATAAATTGGCAACTAATTTCGCAGTTATTGGCTCACGTGCTCGTGCTTTTCTGTCTTGACGTGCATAACCGTAATAAGGGAGAACTACATTTACAGTACGAGCCGATGCACGCTTCACTGCGTCAACCATAATCAGCAATTCCATCAGGTTTTCGTTTACAGGTGCGGATGTAGATTGAATGATGAATACATCACAACCACGAATACTTTCTTCGATGTTAATTTGAATTTCTCCATCACTAAAACGCGTTACGGAAATCTTACCAAGAGGGAGACCTACTTCTTCTGCAATTTCTTTTGCAAGTGGTTCGTTCGAGTTCAGTGAAAAGATTTTCAATTTAGTATCAGCATAATGATAAGCCATGACGGATGAATCCCCCTGTTATTTTAGTTTTAGTTTTTTAACATATCCTTCTTTGTTTTCTTGGCGCGCTCGACCAATAGACAGAGCTTGAGCTGGTACATTTTTAGTGATCGTTGAACCCGCTGCAACATAAGCACCTTCACCAATTGTTACGGGTGCCACAAGGTTTGAATTACATCCAACAAATGAATCATCTTCAATTGTGGTTAGGAATTTATTTTTCCCATCATAGTTTACTGTGATTGTACCGCAACCTATATTAACACGCTCTCCAACCTCAGCATCGCCAATATAACTTAGATGCGATACCTTGGATTGATGACCTAGTTTTGTTTTTTTAATTTCAACAAAATTACCGATTTTTGCTTCATTACCAATTTCTGAATCAGGTCGGATATGAGCAAATGGTCCAACTGCTGTATCCGAACCAACTACACTTTTTGTTACGACTGAGGAATGAATGGTCGTACGATTGCCAATTTTACTGTCGACAATGTGACTATTCGGACCAATGATACACTCTTCACCTATTTCAGATGAACCCTCAATCATGACACCTGGTTGAAGAACAGTATCTGATCCAATGATTGCGTCAGCACTTATATACGTATTAGATGGATTGATAATCGTAACACCGTTACGCATATGTTTTTCAACAATTCGCGCTCGCATTATGCTCTCAGCTTGTGACAACGCCACTCGATCATTTACACCAAGCGTCTCTTCAAAATCCGATGTTGCAAAAGCAGAAACGGTATTACCTTGTTGTTTTAATATCTCGATTACGTCAGGTAAGTAATATTCACCTTGCACATTTTCATTTTTCACTAATTTCAAAGCGTCAAACAATGCTTTATTATCAAAACAATACGTTCCAGAATTAATTTCCTTCACAAGTTGTTGTTCTGAATTCGCGTCTTTTTGCTCGACAATGCGTTCCACATGACCTTCAGCATGACGGATGATACGTCCATAACCAGTAGGGTCTTCAGGAATTCCAGTTAATATGGTCGCTTTTGCATTAGTTACTTGATGATGTTGCAATAAAGCTTGGATTGTTTCAGGACGGATAAGTGGAGTATCTCCGCAGATGACCAGAGTCGTCCCTTCAAGACTTCCTAAAACAGAATCCGCTTGTAAGACCGCATGTGCTGTTCCAAGTTGTTCTTCTTGAAGTGCGTATTCACTACGATTACCAAGCTTTTCTTTCACCATTTCTGCACCGTGACCAACAATTGTAACAATACGTTGGGCACCTAATTCTTGTATATGATCCACCACATGTTCAACCATTGGTTTCCCACAGACAGGATGTAAAACTTTATATAATTTGGACTTCATTCTTGTTCCTTGACCAGCAGCCAAAACCACTGCGTATATATTTGTCATATAGTAAGTCCTCCAATTTGCTCATTTCCTCTATTGACTATAGCCGAAAAACCAGCGACTTTCAAGGATATGAAGCTTGACAAAATGATGACAAAACCATTATTATTATTGAATTTTAATAGAAAAAGGATTTCTCACCCAAATAGTGGAAATCCTTTAAAAATATGCTACATTTTTTCACGTTTAACTTGTCTCGAATAAAAAATTTCGTACATCACTGGAATAATCACTAATGTTAACACAGTAGAAGATGTTAATCCCCCAATTACCGTAATGGCTAAACCTTTGGAAATCAATGTACCTGAAGAAGTCGTAAGTGCTAACGGGATTAAAGCTGCTACTGTAGCAAAAGCCGTCATTAAAATTGGACGTAATCTTGTTTTCCCTGCCTCAACTAGTGAATCACGGATACTCATTCCTTTGTCTGTTCGGTTTTGATTAATTCGATCAACCAATACAATCGCGTTGGTTGTCACAATTCCGATTAACATTAAGAAACCGATCATAACACTTACAGATAAAGGTTCCCCAGCAATTACGAGGCCAATTAATGCACCAATAGGGACAAAAATGAGTGAAGACAAAATGACAAATGGGATTCTTGCTTGCCCAAAGGTAATTAACATCGTTAAATACACAAGGCCAATAGCACTAGCAATGGCAAGACCAAGTTGTTGGAAAATCTCAACGGTTTCGTCACCACCGCCTCCGCTTTCTAAACTGACACTGTCAGGGAAATCAACATTTTCTAATACACCCGATTCTACTTCGGAAGATACTTTTTGAATATTTTCCGCATCGATTTGTGCTTCGACACGAGCAAAGACTTTCCCATCTAATTTTTGAATCGCCGTTACTGATTCAATTTCTTCAATTACAGCCAATTCTTGAAGCTCTACTGGTCCAGCTGCGCTAAATACAGTTAATGTATTTAGTTCTTCAATACTTGTTAAGGATTCATCGTATGATAACTGAACGGTACGGTCTAAATCATCTAATGTTAGTGTACCAACAGTAACAGGTTGTGTTTGGTCGGCGATTGTTCCAAGTATTTGGAATCCAGAAACACCGTATTCATCAGCTTTTTCAGAGTCAATTTGGACAACGAGTTGTTTTTGTTTCTCGGAAAAATTATTTGTCACGTATTTCAAGGAATCGACCGAATTCATATAAACTTCCACATCTGCCGCAGCTTCAGCAAGTGCTTCTAAATCATTAGAGAATAAATCGACAGAGACGTTGTTATTCGTTGGAGGTCCACCTGTAGATAATTCAGAAACTGAAATGGTAGATTCAGGTGAAATTTCTTCAACGATGTTTTCCATTTCATCTTGTAACAACTCTACAAAATCAACGACATTCGCGCCTTCTTTTAGCGTTAAAATGTATCCTGCTCGGTTTTCCAATTTGATACCCATCGCAAAGTCTCGAGATCCTACCGCGGTCGTTACATCTTTTACGTCTGACAAATCCGCAAATAATTTCTCTACTTCTAAAGAAACCTCATTTGTTCGTTCTAACGAAGTTGATGAGGGCAATTCCACACTTGCTTGAACAAGTTTTTGTTCTTCATTCGGAATAAATGTAAAACCTAGTCTCGGTACTAACGCAAAAGAACCGGCAAGTAACAAAACGGATACTACCAAGATGATCGCTTTCCGATTTAACGACCATAAAATAACACGCTCATAAAAGCGTTGCATAGCTCCTTCTTTTTCCTCATGAGACACTTTTTTAAATGCAAATCTCGCAAGTATCGGCACAATGGTGATGGAAACTAATAAAGAAGCGGCAAGTGAAAAAATAACCGTTAAAGCAAAAGGTAAGAAAAATTCACCTGTAATTCCACTCACAAAACCGATGGGTAAAAACACCACAATTGTCGTCAATGTCGATGCTGTAATAGCCCGTAAAATTTCTTTCGTTGATGAAGCCACTAATTCATTCGACATCGGTTCATCTGATTTTCTCAAACGACGGAAAATATTTTCAATAACGACAATACTATCATCTACCACACGCCCTACGGCAACTGCCATCCCACCTAATGTCATGATATTCAAACTAATATCAAGTTGGGCTAAGAAAATCGCTGCAATCAGTAATGATAAAGGGATAGAGATGATTGCAATAATCGTCGCTCTGAGATTACGTAAAAAAACCAATACCGCAATCGATGCAAAAAGCGCACCTAGTAAACCTTCTTTAACAAGTGTCTCAACTGACTTCTCAATCCCATCTGCTGAATCGAAGCCAACTGCATATTCTAAACGATCTTCATACTTATCAAGTACTTCTATAACGCGCTTAGCAACCTCTACTGTATTGGCATCTTGTTTTTTTGTTACAGCCATGGATAAAGATTCTTCTTGATTGTACCGAGTAATTTCAGATTGAGTGGAAACTTCCTCAATGGTCGCTATTTCTTGCAATTCGACTTTATTCTCTTGTGTCATAAATGACGAGGACAATTGAAGTGATTTTAATTTATCAATCGTGTCGAGCTTTTCTTCAACTCGAACTGGAATGTTAATATCATTTTCATTAATGGTTCCAGCTGGGAAAGATAAAATTTGCTGATCAATTTGTTCTTTGATTTGACTAAGTGTTAGCCCCGCTTCAGTTGCTTTTTGTTGATTAACAGTAATTTGAAGACGCTCTTCATTTAAGCCCCCGATTGATACGGAGTTAATGCCCTGGATTTTATTTAATTCTGGAATCACTTCATTGTTCAACAAATCCTCTAACTTTTCATCTCCAAATAAGGAGAT